>JAKLJF010000136.1:1766-9712 GCA_023151335.1 Thermoanaerobaculia bacterium
TCAAATACCGTCAATCAGCTAAATGCGCCTGCCGAAAACGAGACCAAACTTCAGGTGGACGGTATTTTTGCCAAAGTGGGCTTTGTATACAACAAATGGGCCATCCTCGACGGAACCATCCGGCGCGACCGGGCTTCCTCCCTGCCGGAAGATAACAACACCTACTACTATCCTTCCGCGTCGCTGGGCATCGTATTCTCCGAATTTATCGGCGACAATTCCTTTATTTCCTTCGGTAAACTCCGCGCCAACTACGCCGAGGTGGGCAACACGGCTCCGCCGCTCAGCGTATTCGATGTGTACAACCTGGGTACCGCCTTCGGCGACGCCTCTATCGCTTCCGTACCGACGACCAAGAATAACCCGGATCTGAAGCCGGAACGCACCAGAAGCCTCGAAGCAGGCCTTGAAATGCGCTTCCTGAAAGACCGCGTTGGCTTCGACGTAACTCTCTACAAACAGAATACGAAGGATCAGATCCTGCCTGCCACGATCTCCCGCGCTACCGGTTACAACTCCAAGTTCATCAACGCCGGCGACGTGGAAAACAAAGGCGTGGAAGTACAACTGTTCGTCCGTCCGGTGAATTCCCGCAACTTTAACTGGCGCGTCGAACTCAACTGGGCCCGCAACCGCAATAAAGTGCTCGACTTGGGCGGTATCGACAACCTTCGTATCGGCAACTCGCAGGGCGGTGTGAGCATTAACGCGGCCCTCGGCGAACCGTACGGTACCATTCGCAGCAATAACTTTGTATTCCATCAAAACGGCGGCAGAATCGTTAACGCCAACGGCCGCTACCGGTTCAGCGCTACTTCCAACGAGATCACCGGCAACATCAATCCGGACTGGATCGGCGGTATTACCAATAGCCTGCGCTACAAAAACCTGACGTTTAGCTTCCTCATCGACGTGAAAAAGGGCGGCGACGTGTTCTCGCTCGACCTGTACTACGGCATGGCCACCGGCATGTACCCGGAAACCGCCGGCCTGAACGACCTGGGCAACGAAGTACGCGCCCCGCTGGGCGACGGCGGCGGCCTGATCGTCGATGGCGTGAAAGAAGACGGTTCGCCGAACGATGTCCGTGTGAGCGCGGTGAACTACGGTTCCTTCGGTTATGCCCGCAACCCGGCAGCTGCCTTTATTTACGATGCTGGCTACGTTAAACTGAGGGAAGCAAACCTGACCTGGGATCTGCCCTCAACCATTCTGGGAGGCAACCGTATTTTCAAAGGCGTTTCACTCGGTGTATATGGCCGGAACCTCTGGATCATCCACAAAAACCTGCCATACTCCGATCCGGAAGACGGTTATGGCTCCGGTAACTACCAGGGCCACCAAGGTGGCGCTTATCCCACCGTTCGCACCTTTGGCGCAAACCTTAATCTTAAATTCTAAATTTGAATATCAATGAAAAAAATATTATTTCTTCTCCTCATAGTAGGTTTCGCTGTTTCCTGTAGTAAAGATTTTGTCGATCTGAATACGGATAAAAAGCGTCCCTCCGCGGTTCCGCCCGGCGCCTTGTTCGCTTATGCAACCAATACCCTGGTGGATAACATGACCAGTTCTAATGTCAACCTCAACATCTTCCGTTTGTTGAGCCAGTACTGGACGGAAACCACCTACTTCGACGAATCGCAATACGACCTCGCTACGCGCAATATCCCTGCGAATTTCTGGAACGCGATGTACCGCGATGTGCTCAAGAACCTGGATGAAGCCAAAACGCTGATCCCGGCCCAAGGTCCGGCTGTCGTGGATGCCGTTCAGAAAAATCAGACCGCCTGTGTGGAAATTCTGAACGTATACTCTTATTTGACGTTGGTCAACCTGTTTGGAAACATCCCCTATTCGGAGGCGCTGGATTACCGGAACGTTTATCCGAAATACGACGATGCCGCTGGAATCTACAACGACCTGGTTACCCGCCTGGATGCGGCGATCGCATCGATCAATACCGCCGAAGGCGGTTTCGGAAGCAGCGACCTGCTGTACGGCGGCGATATGGCCGGTTGGAAAACCTTTGCCAACTCGCTGAAACTCAAAATGGGTATGATGCTGGCCGACGTGGATGCCGGCAAAGCCAAAACCCTGGTGGAAGCAGCCGCCGCTGCCGGTGTTATTGCATCGAACGACGAAAACGTGGTGTTCCATTACCTCGCCGCCCCGCCCAACACCAACCCCATATGGGTTGACCTGGTGCAAAGCGGCCGGAAAGACTTCGTGGCTGCCAATACCATCGTCGACGTCATGAACGGACTGAACGACCCCCGCATACCCCTGTATTTCACGGAAGATGCCAACGGCGCATACAACGGCGGTATCTATGGCACCAGCAACAACTACGCCACCTATTCCAAACCGGATGAGGCTATCACAGCGCCCGACTTCGAAGCGCTGCTGATGGACTATGCCGAGGTGGAATTCCTGCTCGCCGAAGCCGTTGAGCGCAACATGAACGTGGGCGGTACCGCTGCCGGACACTACGAAAACGCTATCCGCGGCTCCATTGAATACTGGGGCGGCAGCAGCGCCGACGCCGATGCTTACCTGGCCCAAGCCAGCGTGGCTTATGCCACTGCTACGGGCGACTGGAAACAAAAAATCGCCCACCAGAAATGGATCGCCCTCTACAACCGCGGCTTCGACGGCTGGACCGAGTGGCGCCGTTTCGATTACCCGATCCTCAACGTACCGCCCGATGCCGGCCTGACGTACGACGATATTCCGAAGCGCTTCACCTACTCCGTGGATGAGCAGACGCTGAATACGGACAACTACAATTCGGCCGCGTCCGCTATCGGCGGCGACAACGTCAAAACCAAACTGTTCTGGGATAAATTTTAGGACGGTTTAGTCTAAATACCTGATGCAGGGTTGTTCCGGATGGACGGAGCAACCCTGTTTTTTATAAGATCACCCGTTTAAAGTACGTTGTTTTCAGCATCAGCGTACGTAACGTTTACGAAACTTTTTAAGTTTCGTAAACGTAGTTCCCTGAATCAGCTATATGACAACGGATGTGGGCATAGTAGTGCCGGTGGTTATTCGTCCGACGATAAATTCGTCGGACGAAGAGACGTGAGACCACCGGACGAATTTGTCGTCCGACGAATAAGCTGTCAAAGTAGAAATAGTCACCCGCAAAAAAGGGCGTTTCACACCTCCTAACGACCGGTTGAAACATTTTTACCCTAAAAACCCGCCAGTTTTACCGAATTTCGCATCTCCCTTTGTAGTAACCATTTTCTCATCGCTCAATCGCTTTACTATGTCTACCGACGAACGCCTGCGCAGCCGCCGCACCATGCGCAATCCCCTGCTCCTGCTCGGATTTGTAATGACCTTTATTTACCTCGGGCTTGGCGCCTGGTTATTGATAGATAAATCCTTCCTGCCCGGTATTCCTGCCGACTTCCGCAATATCTTTGCCGTGATGCTGCTGGTGTACGGCGGGTACCGCGGCTGGAGATTATATGCCGATTATTTCTGACCCATTTATTTGTTTGATTATGCTACGCAACGTCCTGATTTCCACTGTAATATTCAGCATTTTCCTGGTGTCGTGCGAACGTCGCGGCAAAGACGGCAAAGTGCTGGACACCCCCACCACTGGCCACATCCGGATCATGGCCGATGAAGGTTATAAACCCATCATTGCATCCTCCATCGATGTTTTCGATTCGATCTACCGCCGGGCCAGCATTGATGCGGAGTACGTGTCCGAGGGCGAGGCAGTGGCAGCCCTGATCCGCGATTCTATCCAGGTGATCATTATCACCCGCCAATTGACTAATGAAGAACTGGATAAATACTTCCGTCCGAGGGGCTTTGAACCGCCTGCCACACCCATCGCGCACGATGCCGTGGCCTTTATCCTGAACCCGGCCAACCGCGACACGGTATTTGCCGTCGATCAGATACGGGATATCCTGACCGGAAAATACACCAAATGGAAGGATTTTAATCCAAAATCAAACCTGGGCGACATTCGCCTGGTATTTGATAATCCGCTGTCGGGCACCGTGCGCTACGCCAAGGATTCTATCGGCGGCGGGGCGCCTCTGTCGCCCAATGCCTCTGCCCTGGAAACGAACGCCGAAGTGATCGCTTATGTGGCCAAACACCCCAATGCCATCGGTATTATCGGCGCCAACTGGATTTCCGATACCGACGATAAAGGCGTGCAGGCTTTCCGGCGGGAAATTAAAATAGCTGATATCGCCAAATCCGTGGGAGCGGAGGGCTTCGGCCCGTATCAGGCGTATCTGGCTACCGGCCAGTATCCCTTCAAACGCACGGTGTACCTCATCAATGCACAGGGGCGTAAAAATGGTTTGGGGATGGGCCTGGCCGCCTTCCTCGCCGGCGACACCGGCCAGCGTATCGTGCTTAAAGACGGTTTGTTGCCGGCACAGGCGCCCACGCGGCTGATCCAGATAAAACGGTGAAAAGGTCATTGAACGTCATTGGGCGTCATTAACGTCATTGGGCGTCATTGCTCAAGCATTGCTAAACGGGCCCATGGGAAAAACTGACCAACCCCTGACATCCGCTAAACATCATACCGGGCGCCAATTCGTTAAGTTTATATTAAAGTCCGTTGGCAATTTCGTCAATTTGAGGAATAGAATGTTGCCAATTGAATAAAAAACGTCAAAAAATACAAAACTTTGCAGCCTGAAGCAAACATCCGCTCAACGAAGAACAAAACATCCGTGTACGACAGTCATTAACAAAAAACGTATCCAAGCAATGACAACTTTCCAGAAAAAAATCTTATTGCTGCTGCTGGCAGTATCTTGCGCAGTTGCCGGTAAAGCCCAAACCCATGCAGAGGCCCTGGCCGCCATGCAATTGGAAAATTGGGATAAAGCCATAAAGATTTATGCAGAACTGACCAAAAAAGACCCTGCCGATCAACCGGCCTGGTTGGCCATGGGCAGCGCCTATCTGGCCAATGGTGAAAAAGACAAGGCCAAAGCCACTTTTGACGCCGCATTTAATGCCAAACCGGACGGCCCGTATGCCATGATAGCCAGCGGTCGAATCCTGTTGTTACAGGGCAAACAAACGGAGGCTGACGCTATTTTCAGCAAGGCTGAAAAATACGGCAAAAAAGACGTCGCTACCAAACGCCTGATCGGTGAATCCTTCCTGTATACCGAACCGGGCGTGAAACCCAATTTTGCCCGTGCCGAAGAGGGCCTGAAAAAAGCCCTGGACTTCTCCTCAAAGGATTTTCAAAGCGTCATGGCCCTGGCATATTGCTACAAGGAAATGCCCAATGGCGGCCTGGCAGCCCAGAACTACGAGTTTGCCGTAAGCCTCGAGCCTAAAAATCCCTTGCCCGTTTATATGCTGGCCAAGGTGTACAAGGCGGCCAAGCTGGACGAGAAGTTTATGGTTTATATCGACAAGACGATAGCCCTCGACCCGAAATACACGCCTGCCCTGCGGGCAAAAGCAGAATACCTGTACTTTGAACGCCAGTGGGAAAATGCCCTCAAAGCGGCCAAAGACCTGGTCAATAATGGCACCGAGGTAGTTATCGAAGACGAAATGCTGCTGGCCAATCTGTTGTACATCAATAAAGATTGCGTCGGATGTAGTGAACTGGTGGATAAAATCCTGAAAAAAGACGGCTCCAAGAACTACCTGCGGCGTTTGAAAGTCTATTGCGACTACGACAATGGCAAGTATAAAGAAGGGCTTGACCTGATGAAAGAATTTTTTCAACAGGTCGCTCCGGAAAAGATCATGCCCTCCGATTACGAGTACCTGGGCCGTCTGCAAATCAAGAACGGACGCGACACGGTAGAAGCCCTTAAGAATATTGCGAAAGCCATAGAATTGGATCCTTCTAAATGGCCATTACATGAAGAAATAGCCGATGTTCTTTATCAAAAGAAAGCTTATTGCCAGGCCGCGGTGGAATATCAGAAAAACCTCGACTCTATCCAGGAGCCCAAGGCCATGCAATTTTATCGCCTGGGCTTGTGCCACTATTTCTGCACCGACGATTCTCTGCGATTTGAAAAAGCTGAGAAAGCCTTTGCCAAAGTTACTGAAATGGCGCCTGACGCTGGCATTGGCTGGACCTGGCGGGCAAAGGCCATGTCGAAGCTGGAACCGGACATCGAAAACCATCCGGAATTACTGGATGAATTCGGCAAGGCCAAGCCGTTTTTTGAACAGTATATCAGTATCGCGGAAGCCGATCAGGCCAACCTGGCTAAAAACAAACGCGATATGATTTCCGCTTATGAATACCTCGCTTCTTATCACTTCCTGAAAAAAGAAGATGACAAGGTGAAATCATACCTGGATAAATTATTTGGCCTTGATCCGACCAACGACAGCGGACAAAAGATCAAACAATTTATGGAAGGAGAGACCCCCGTGCCCGGAACGCCGGTTAAAAACGGCAGTAAGGGGTGAATTTGTTGATTTGTTGATTTGTTGATTTGTTGATTTGTTGATTTGAAGGCCCTGCTATTGGCCGCTCAAATCAACAAATCAACAAATCAACAACCCCTCACTGCAACTGAAACCGCACCGGCAGCACAAAGCGCACTTTCACAGGATTTCCATTCGCTTCGCCGGGACTCCATTTCGGCATCCCCTGCACCACGCGCACGGCTTCTTTCGCACAGCCACCGCCAATTTCCTTAAGTACCGTCACCTCGCTGATCGACCCGTCCTTATTGACGATGAAGGATAGCGCCACCGTGCCCTGGATATTGTTTTCCCGGGCTATGGCGGGGTATTCGATGTTTTTGGCCAGATAGATCAGCAGTTCCCGTTCTCCGCCCGGGAAGGCCGGCATCTTGTTCACATCAATAAATTCGTACACTTTGTTGTCCTCCGGCGCCGGGCTGTATTCTACAATGGGGCCAAAATCTGACGGATCGGGTTCGTTGGTGGGCGGAGCCTCCGGGTCGCCGTCCTGGTTGGACTTGCCGATATTTTTATCGGAATCAATTAATACATCCACCGGGGTGGTCTCTTCTTCCGGCACTTCATTGTCGATCAATACCACGGGCGGTACAAAGCGTTGTGTCGGCCGTGCAGGCGGTGGCGTGACCGGTTTGGGTGGCGGCACGATCATCTTGTCCGGCGCCGGAGGCGGTATCTCACCGATAATGACGGTGGGCGCTTCTGCTTCCGCGCCAGGGAAAGCTTTTGAAACAGCGGAAAGCAACCCGGGCAGGATCAGCCCGAATGTTACCAGCAGTAAACCAATGGTCAGAGCCCGTGCCAGGTGACGGGGATAAGCGCGGCGCAATTGATAAGCGCCGTAATCCTTGTTGCGGTACTCGAATACGATGTCGAGCGTATCCGGTTGGCGAGCGCTTTTTACGGGTACCATAATTTATAGTTTTAAAAAATGAACAATAATCCTGCTGCTCCGGACGAACCATTCGCGTCCCGGCAGTAAATCACTTGATGAATACAGCATTGATGGCTTATCCGCCGGACGACAAATTCGTCCGACGATCCGTGACGCCGTCCGACGAATTTGTCGCCGGACGAATAACCAAACAGGTTTTATTTACAGGTGCATTTCCCAATGACCCAATGACCGCTATCTGCGGTAAGCCGCGGCCACCTGCTCCGCCTCGCTGAATACCAGTCCGCCGGCCGGATTCCGGATAAAAGCCGTTTCCTGTGGCGATATATCCAACATCACGTAATGGTCGATCCCGCAAATTTTCATTTCATCGAACACGTCGACGACGTTTTTGTACCGGGCTTCGGGGGTAGCCTTGATCAGTACGGCAAAACTGGATACGGTCTTTGTTTTCCCGGGTTCGCCGGGAACAGGACGGGTTTTTAATCCGAAGATCCGGTCAGCCGCTGCTTTCTGTTCAAGCAATACCCGCCGCAGTCCGTTCGCGTCGTAACCGGTGGAGTCAAGCCGGGCGTCGGTTATTCCC
>JAKLJF010000137.1 GCA_023151335.1 Thermoanaerobaculia bacterium
TTTTTTCAATAAATACGCCGTGATATTGCCCGGCCCGCAGGCCAGCTCCAGAATTTCGGCATTTTGCCGCGTTATATTGTCGCAAAACGCATCGAAAGTATCGTGATACATGGACGTATCCATGTATTTGTCCTGGTACAGGCGGGCGTGTTTGTCAAAAATATCTACGGCTGTTTTTGTCTTGTCCATGGTTCTGTGTTTTATGCCTTGTATCGCTGGCGCACACGTTTACGAAACTTTCAAAGTTTCGTAAACGTATTCCTGGCGTCGCAAGATATAAAACTTAAAACCTCCGGTTGACCCCCAACTGCGCGTAGAATGGGAATAACGGCGTCGTGGAAAAATCCTGGGTGATCAGCCGGCCGGCCTTCAGCGTAATGCCATACTGCCGGAACGAGACGCCTGTTTGCAGGCCATAATGAAAATTGCCGCCCGTGGCCGGTTCATACCAGCCGTCTTTTACCTGCGGATAAATTTCCCGGTATGCCTGGGTATGTTTAAAGTTGGTAACAATGGCTTTGTCAAAACCGAACTCGCCTGCAACAAACCATGTTGGCCGGTAATAACCCACTACGGCGCTCATATCGGCGCCAAAGTTGAGCAGGCGGGCAAAATCATTTTCGTAGCGCCGGAATACGCCGAGCACTTCTGCGCTAAAGTGAAAATTATTGATCTCGTACAGGCGGATCTGGCCGCCGATCCTGGTTTTAAAGTCATCCAGCACTTTCTCGCCCGATGGGAAGGAATAATCCGCCTGGAGCAATATGGGCAGCATTCCGGTCGATACCTGGTATCCGTAACCCGCGCCAAAGGTGAGGCCGTAATTCAGTCCGGTATTGAGGTGCAGGAGATGTTTGGGGCCGGTTTCGGCCTGGCGGGCCCAGTTGACTGTTTGGGCGCCGGCAAGGGATGCCGACAGCAGCATGGAAAAAATCAGAACAGTTTTCATTGTTGATCAGTGTTTTAAATTGTTGAAATATTGAAGCATTTTGGGGAAAGTATTATTCCAACCGGTCGGGAAGGAAAGCATGTCGTGGCCTGCATCCAGCGTTTCGAACAATTCCACGTTGGGGTAGGCGGACGATACCTTTTGCGCATGGGCCAACCCGTAGGCTTCGTTGTTTTCACTGTAGATGAACAGGACTTTGGTCGTAAACTGGTCGAGGTTGGTGGTCCAGTCCGGTTCGATGTCGTTGCCCAGTTCAAACAAGGCCTGGTTCACCACTGCGCCGCTGCGCCAGAACGGCACGGGGCCTTCGTCGCCTATGGGATTATCGGGGTTGCCATCGGCGGCGCTCAACAGGGCATATTTATAGTCGAGGATCGCGTGCTGGTCTTCTTTGCCGGTGATGAACTGGTCGGAATATAGCATGTCGTTGAAGAGTTCTTTGGTCATCACAATACTGCGCGAACGTTTCACGTAATCTGCAATATCATCCCAGACCAGTCCGCCCGGTTCGGCGAGTACGGCGCCGTCGACGGCATCGGGGTACGTGTTGATGTAGGACGTGGCCAGAATTGCACCCCAGGAATGGCCCAATAGAAATACCTGTTGTGCGGGCGAGGTCCGGTAATGCTGGATAACAGCTTTCAGGTCGTCGATCATGGTCTGAAGCGTGTAAGAATCTTTGGGGAAGCGTTCGGAAAGTCCGGAGCCCCGCTGATCGTAAAATACCACGCGGTAGCCGCGGCCGGCGAAAGCCTGGCAGTTCAGCAGATGGCGGTAGTCCGAACCGGGGCCGCCGTGCACCACCACGATCAGGGCGCTGTCGGCCGGGCCGAACGCCTCGGCGTGCAGCTGCGCGCCGTTAATGGCAATGGAGGGGAGGGACGGGTCCTGATCGACCGTTTTGGGTACGAGGTTGCCGGGTTCATTGATGATCCGGTCTTTGGTGCACTGGATGAAACCCAATGCGAGGAGGAGGGTCAGTGCCGCTCCGGTGAATTTTGCTTTCATAATTGTTTTTGTTAAAGTTTTAAATGATGGGACAAAGGTGTGGCCGGCGACCCCAGCGAGTCGCCCTATCTTGTAAGATGACACCTCAAATCCCGGAATCTCCTCGTTCTGTCTTGTAAGATGAAACCCCTGAAGGTATCCTGCTACTCTTCCAGGTGGATGTTGAGCCGCTCCAGGTAGCTGGAAGGCGTCATGCCGGTGGCTTTTTTGAAATTCCGGTTGAACGACGTTTTGGAATTGAAGCCGCACTCGAAGGCGAGGGTGAGCAGGGTATAGTGCTGGTTTTCCGGCAGGGAAACGAGCTGTTTGAATTCTTCCACCCGGTGTTTGTTGATAAAATCGTAGAAGTTTTTCTGCTCCACCGAATTGATCACCTGCGATAAATAGTTGGGGTGGATGTCCAGTTGCCGGGCCAGGCCTAACAAGGTGACTTCCGGATTTTTATACGTTTTTTCTTCCAGCATCATGGCGGTCAGCTGCCGGTGAAGCGCGGTGATCTGTTCGTCCTTTAACCCCGATTTTTCGTATTTGTATTTCTCCGACTGAGCAGCATCATCGGGCGGTGGGGTATCGTCGGAGACCGGCTCCTGCTCCGGTTCATCGGTCTCGTCGGACGGGGCATACACCGGCGTCCGGGCGAGGATGCCAACCTGCTTTATGCCAAAATAACCGATAAACAATACAAAAAGCGTAGCCGTGGCGTAAACCAGCGGGTCAGTACCGAGGATCACAAATACCCAGATGACACTGATACCGAGGATCAGGTAGCGCAACCAGGCCAGGTTGATCTTTTCGGTGTCGGAAAAGCGGTCTTCGATGAATTTTTTGTATCGATTTAATTTCAGCAACGATAACACCACATACGTCACCCCGGAGATCATGATCGCGATACTCATTACCCCGGTGATGTGGGTGTAGCCCTCTCCTTTGTGCTGGTAGACGTAGACCTTGTCGGCAACCGGCAGCAGGAGAAAAGGAATTAAAACAACGTAGCTGGCCAGGAAAGGAATAAAGTGCGGCCAGGGTTTTGCCTGCCTGCCGGGCGGATCGGTCAGCGAACAGGTATACAAATACAGGAACGGGCCATGCAGGAAGGGGAGCGGAAGCTCGAAGCCCAGGTAATACGGAAAAGATAAATAAGCGCCGCTGGAAAAGACATAATACGCGGTTAAATGTACGCCGATAGCTACCAGCCACAGGGTTAGTATATGGTTGGACCTGCTTTTGTTTTTCTCGCCGATCAACAAAACGGCCAGAAAAAAGGTAACGCTGATGCCGATGAGGTAGATCGTGTCGGGCACCGGGTAAAGGTAGTAAAAGTTGGTTTATGAGGGTTAACGAAGGTTTAGCGGGGCTTAGAAGCTTACGATTACCACAAAACTGACATTTCGTAGCTTCGGAGAAGTCGCGCATTTGCAGAGCCTGGAAATGTGCTAAATGTAATAAATTAGCTAAATAACCGAACGGCGCCAAACAGCATGCTGCAAGTCCCAGCCGTTAGCTTTGCATTTTAACCTGCTAACTGAAAAACATGAGACACCTTGCTACTATTTTTCTGTTACTCTTCTTGCTGAGCGCCCAATCTGCATTTGCGGTATTTTCCGTACGCGTCGGCGACCCCCGAAAAAGCAACTGGACATTCACCACCGGCACCGTCGAAGAGGCGGTGGTAACCGTAAAACCTCGTGGATTGTATCTGGAGTACGGCCTGTACCTTACCTTTTCAGCCCGGGGAACCACTACATTCAAACCCACCGACTCGCTGGAAGTAGAGTTCAAATTTGAATTGCCCGACCAGTCGGCGGTCACAGACTCTTGGCTCTGGATCAACGACGACATCGTTCGCGCCTTGATCCTCGACCGGTGGGCGGCCACCGGCATTTACGAAGAAACAGTACAGCGGCGTACCGACCCGTCCATTCTTCGCAAGAACAGCAACAAGGACTACGAGTTGCGGATTTTTCCTATGCGCGCCGATGAAACCCGACGGGTGAAGATCACCTACCTGGTACGCAACATTTGGTATAAAAAAGAGGTCGCCGCCGAAATTCCCATTCAAATCGCAAACGTATCCCGCATCAAGCCGGCCAACATGACCGTGCTTTTTTTTCCCGACGGGCCCTGGACCAACCCGGTGATCAACAGGTCGTCGGGACAGAGCATTGGGTTTGATCCGGTCAGCGACCCTACAGCCGGCAATTACTACAAGGCCACTTTACCGCAGGTTGTTTTCAGCGAATCCGTTTCCATAAACCTCCCTGCCACTTTCAGCAACGGCGTTTACGCCGAAAAACACACGTCCGGAAACGAACAGTTTTATGAAATTATGGTGCTACCCGACGCCTATTCCCCCTCAAGCCAACCAAGACGGGTATGCCTGCTCATTGATTTTCAAAACGGCAACACCTCCAGTACCGCCGCACAGGTTATGAATGCCGCGCGGGATATGCTGCGTTCCGAACTGTCCGAAAACGACCGGTTCAATGTGATCGTCAGCACGGGCCTGCTGAACCATCAGGCCCGGCAAACCTGGACACCCGCACATCCGGATTCCATTGAGGCCGTGTTCAACGAAATATCGCCCCTCATCGGTTCTTATTCCAACCTCGTCAACCTACTGACCGATGGGATACAATTCATCCAGCAGCACAACGGCGAAGGAGATTTGCTGCTCATCGCCAACAACAACCAGTTTGCCAACGTCGTCACCGCCAACGGACTTTATTACGACATCACCGCCCTGATCTCCCCGCTTTTTCCGCTGCACATCGTGGACTTCAACAACGCCTCGGCACCCTACACCTTTGTCAATGGTTTTACCTACCGGGGCAACGAATATCTGTTCAGAAACCTGGCCGGGTTCACCGGCGGCAACTACCACACGACCTATAAAAACGTGCAAAGCATCCAGAGCGCCATCCGAAACGCACTCAACGCCATGCTCCCCGACGTGAGCGCGTTCGACTTCTACACGGAAGTCGACAACGGGTTTTGCTTCGGGCGCTATAACCTGAACACCGAGCCGGGCAAGCTGACTTCGCTTGCCCAGCCCATCAGCCAGATCGGCCGGTTTGTGGGCGACCTGCCTATGGTGATCCAAATGACCGGCCTGGTCGACGGACAACTTTTCTCCCGGGAAATCATGCTGAACGAATCCGATTTCGTCAACAGCGACTCTTTCCTCCGGGAAATGTGGTACGCACAATTCCTGCGGGGTATTGAGAATAGTAGTACCGACAACGGCGTCATCCAGGATGCCATCGCCACCAGCATCGCCGAACGCGTTCTGTCCCGTTACACCGCTTTCATTTGCCTGGAAGACAGCACCCTGTTTTGTCCCGATTGCTTCGACGAAACGCAGCTGGTGGACGCCGGCGAACCCGGCAAAGCCGACTCCCTACTGACGGCCTACCCCAACCCCTTTGTCAATCAGGTGCATTTCACGGCATCTGCGCTTCGGCGAGGCGGCGCCTTGGAAATTTTCTCCGCAGATGGCAGACTTATCCTGCGCCAAACGGTCGAACCGGATCCTTCCGGCCGGTGGAGCTGGACCTGGGATGGCGCAAAAAATGTACCTCCGGGGGTTTACCTGGCCCGGCTGGAAACAAATGACGGAGACGCAATGCTGAAACTGTTGAAAGCCGACAGGCCGTAGCAACCCGTGCGATAACGTTTATCGCTGGGAAAAATGTCTATTGTGTCGTTTACCTGTTGAATACCAGGAAAATAACCTGAAAAACAACAAAAGCGAGCCATCCGATCCCGATGCTCCTGACTGTGCTTAGTTTGTGCACGACCCTGACGGTCAAGGGAAAAAGGATCAGAAACGCAAGGAAATAAACCGAGTAGCAAATCCACAACAATGTCCGGAAAATGGTAGGCGAGTTCATATCGATCTCGTGCTGCCGGGCGTCGATCACGCCAATGGCGCTCATAAAACTCATGGGCAGGTCGTGGATCAGGCCGCCCCACATGGCAATGCTAATGCTCAGAGCCAGCGCGGAAAGGGTTTGTTCAAATGTTCCCGCACCACCCGACAAGCAGGCGAGTATCTGCATGACCGAGCTTGCCGAGAGCCAGGATCACAGCATGCTCGGCGCCAGCATAAAACGGTTGATGGCATAGTAATCGTCTTTGGGGATATTCAGCCAGGGCGTGAACACGGAAGGCGCGCCATTGGCGATAGTCAGGAAAACATACATCAGCGTATAGGCGGCGATGGGGATGGCAATGTAAATAAACCCCAGGCGGAAGTAATTATCGCCGGCCAGGAGGGTTTCGAAGGTATTTTTGGGGCGGGTGAAGGTTTGGAAGTAGTTTTTGAAAAAGGATCGCATTATTTTTTAATAATTATTTGGGCAAAAACCTTATTGCCCGCATGTATCTGCAGGCAATAAACGCCGGGTCGCCAATGTGTTGCGATGATCGTTTCTTTACCCAGGCTGTTAACAGCACTATCATAAATATCATTTCCCAGAATATCGGTGATCCTAATCCGGGTGTCGCCTGAATAAAGCCCGGGGTTATCTACCCGGAGCATATCGCTGAACGGGTTTGGGTGTACAGTAAAACCAAAAGGCGCCGGGTTATCTTTGGTTGGGCTAACGATAACCAGGAAACACGTCGATGTGTCCGTACAATTGTTGTTGGTAATTATAGCAGCATACATTCCGTTTACTGCCGGGGTAAAAGTTGCGCCGGTGGCGCCGGGAATGGGCGTATAGCCGTTCCCGCAATCTACCCATTGAACGGACTGTACACTCCCCTGGGCGCTCAGCGTTTTTCCGTCAAGCGTCACAGCGGTGTCAACACTGTTCACGATTAACGTGCTGGTTATGATACTGTCGCAACCATTGACGGACTGGAGCGCACTGATGTGTATTACGCTGGTATCGGCGCTTGTTCCGTCGGGGAAAATGTATGTTTCTCCCGAACAGATGTTGATCAGTTCGGAAGAAGCGCTTGCGGGCAATACGGTTAACAAGGCGACACCCGAAGTATCGGACAATCCGCAGGAGCTTTGTGCTATCATTCGAAACAGCAGCCCATCCTGACCAACATTAACCTGATGAATATCAAGATTTTGTGTGTTGCTCCCCGAGTAATTACCGCTCGTGTCGGTAATGGCGGCCCAACTCAAACCGCCATCATTACTGACGAACCAACTGTAAGTAGTTGCATTCAGGGATTCGGCACTGAAAGCAATACTGTCATTTTCACAGGCCGATATGCCCGCGGGACTCTTTTCTATAAACACCGGCAGGCACAACGTGTATTTTGCTATAAAAATATCAAAAAAGGAAGAAGCGGTTAGTGTCGCCTGGGCCGGCCCCGGGTCGAAATCGACCGTGCCGCGAAAATACCCGCCTGCGTACAAAGAACCGTCGCTATTGATCAGAATAGTGTTGCCGCTGTCGTCGCTACTGCCTCCGATGGCGCTGACCCATTTTAGCGCGCCGGACAAGCCGTAGCATGCAATAAATATATCCCTGCCGCCAGCAGATATCAAAGTTCCGCCTGGTGTCCCGTTTTTGAATGTTCCGGTAAGGCTGAAATGTCCGGTAAGGTAAATATCTCCTGAATTGGAGATTTGTAAATCTTTTGAATTGTCACTGGAAATGCCGCCGATACGTTTGGCCCAGTGATATGCGCCGTCAAGCGTATCATAACATGCCAGAAAAATATCGTCATCCCCTGATGCCGTTAGCATGGCTGACGGGGCGCCAGGGTCAAAATCCACGACATTTTGGAAAATGCCGGTCAGATAAATTCTGCCATCCGGACCAATTTGCAGGGCGCCGCCGCTATCTTCGCCGCCGCCTCCAAAACCTTTTGCCCAGATGAAATCCCCCGAGGCAGTGAAACTGGAAATAAATACGTCTTTTGCTCCTAGCGATGTCAGGAAATAGTCGGTAGCCTCTGGGTCGAAATCGGCTATGCCTTGAAAACTGCCGGTGAAATAACTATTACCTTTATCGTCTAAGTGCAGGGAAGTACCGTTATCTTCCTGCGAGCCTCCCACATTTTTTGCCCAAACCAGGGATCCGGAGTCCGTGAACCTGGCCAGAAAGGCATCCCTGCCGCCATTCGATATCAAATTTGTTACGCCTGCATCGGGGTCGAAATCTGCCTGGACGCTGAAATAACCGGTCACGATCATATCCCCGTTGGAATCCAGCTCCAACGTTGCGCCTGCATCCGACTGGCCGCCTCCTATTTTTTTGGCCCATTGATACAAGCCTGACGATGAATATTTGGCAATGAAAATGTCATCGAGCCCGTTTGAGCTCATAAATGCTGTTCCTGCATTCGGGTCAAAATCAACACTCCCCTGGAACGAGCCGGTTATATAGACATTCCCGGCCGAATCCACGCGAAGCGCGTTGGCGTAGTCATCCGAAGTGCCGCCTATTTTTTTAGCCCATAAAAGTCCGCCGCCGGAATTGTATTTAGCAATAAAAATTTCTCTGCCCCCCAATGAAGTCAAATTAACGGTTGCAGGGCCTGGATCAAAATCGGCTGTTCCGGCAAAATAACCGGTAACATAGATGTTTCCATCCCTATCGGTGCGGATACTTTTTCCCTCTTCCGAAGTGCCCCCTCCAAATCTGTGCGCCCAGGAATAAGTTAGGTTTTGCGCACTTGAGTCTTGAAGGTAAAGAAAAGTGCAAACGATTAAAAACCAGCGGGATAAATTGCATTTCATGCGTTAAATTTTAAGTGATTATATTTGGATTGTAATGCCTTTTGGAAAACTTACCGGCTACACGAATTGAGCCGGGCGTCGGCCAAAGACCGGAGCCAAAGTAAAACGAGCGCAGGTAAATAACCAAAGTTGAGGCGAATAATTATTGGCAATGCAACGCCATAAAACGCTCCACCTCATGAAACGCCGTGTGTGGCGAAGGCGATACTTTGGGCAATATGAGGCCGAAAGCGTGGTCAATATTATATTAAGCGATTGATGTGATAGCCGGTATACCTCATGCTGCTTGCACGAGTATTTTTTTGATCAGGACAATTTGGCCCAAATGATAATGAATATGCTCGATCACGCCGTGCAGGTTTCTGTAATAGTTTCCGTATTTATTACTACCTGCAAAATCTTCCCATAGCCGGGTTTCCGGCAATTGTTCAATCTCCAGTGCCAGGTTTTCGGCATCGACCCAAATCCCCTCCAGGAATTTTTCCCAGTCTTCCCGCGATGGAATGGGCGGATGGTCGAAACTGTATATATCCTTGGCATCCAACGGTCCGGCTCGCAGCACTTTCAGTTGGGCGCTCACGAAATATCCAACGTGGTACACGAGGGTTGCGATTGTGTTGAAGTCGTACACTTTTGTGGTGGCCTGTTGCCAGCCGCCGTCCGCCAGCTGGTCTTTCAGATTGGAAGCCGTCCAGTTTCCGCCGAAGTAAACGGCGCGCAGGTGATTGGCGATTTGTTCCGGTATCGTCATTGGTGGAGATTTTGGAGCAAACATAGCCGCTCAGCCCCAAATGGCCGCCCAAATCGACTCGATAATAGCCGGATTGATCACAGAAATATAAATAATTATACAAAAAAACAACACCATACTGCCCAATCCTACGAGGTACGGACGGTAAGGTTTTTTTCTAAAATACGCTGCCAGCAAGAAACCCAGGATGAGCAAAAACTCAACCGGCACACTCACCGCCGGAGAGATGAACCGGCCCAGCCCGGGATTGAGGAACGGCAATGCCGATAAAATCATGTACGGCGCATGATAGGCCGTG
>JAKLJF010000138.1 GCA_023151335.1 Thermoanaerobaculia bacterium
CGCCGGTATTTACCCTTTGGTTTGATTTTTACCTGGAAACTTTTGCCGTCGGCCAGTGTCAGTATCGCGGGATAATATTCATCCGCATGCCGGTTGGCCAGCAAGGTCGTCATATCGGCATCCAGGGTCATTTTTGCTCCCTCCTCCCGGGTGAGGTATTCAAATATGGTGCCCGTTTGACCAGTGGTCTGACCAAACCCAATATGAAATTGAAGAAAAAACAGGCAGTAAAAGAAAACGTATGCTTTGAAATATTTTTTTATAACCATGGCAACAGAATTTAATTCTGTAATTTAAAATGAAAACTTTGGGGCTAATCAGTTTTTTTTGTTGAATTCGTTTGGCAAATATAAAAAAGAATATAATTCCGAAAAAGGCATTTAACTTGCCATGTTTCAAAATTATTGCAAAGTTAACAATCGTTTTCGGCACAAGGTTCCAAGTATTGGGATAAATTAACTGGTCAATTAAAAACAGTTTTTGCGCATTTTTTAAAAGATGATGTTACAAAATGACATCTAAATGTCTTAATATGACAAGAATGGAGCGAATGAACCTCATACCTTTGCGTCCGATTAAATTAAAACACTTTTTAGCAAAACAGTCAATGAAAAAATTTTTGTTATTGCTCGGCTCGTTCGTGGCGGGCACCATTGGATTATATGCCCAACAGATCACGGGGGTTTGCGGTGTAGGCGCTGAAGACGCCTTGCTCTTGACCGAACGCCTGAAAGAGAACCTGAAGAACCGGGACAAGGCAGTTGCAGACCGGGGGGTTATCCAGTATGTTCCGGTACACTTTCACCTGGTGGGCAACAACGCGGGAGAAGGGAAAATAAAAGAAAGCAGGGTATTGGATCAGTTGTGTGCGCTGAATGCACAGTATGCCCCGATGGATATCCGGTTTTACCTCAGCCCGCACCCAACCATTGGAACCCTGTTCGATTATACGATCAATAATGATAATGTGTACACCAACCAGAACTCCTGGCTCACCATGCACAACAAAAGGCACAATAAGGCCATAAATGTTTATATTGTGGATGTAGCTGCTTCAGGCAGTAACACGGAAGGCGAGGCGCTGGCTTACTACAACATACCGAGAGACTGGATCGTGGCGAAAAAAGCCGAAATAAAACTGACCGGTAATCTGACCCTGCCCCATGAAGTTGGCCACTTCTTTGGCTTGTTGCACACGTTCAACGGGTGGGAGAGCAACCAATTTGACTCAACCGATCCTACCTGGCCGGTGGCCCCGGCCATTTCCCCCGATGGCGTGACAACTGAAAGGGCCAACGGATCGAACTGCGCTGTTTCCGGCGACTTTCTGTGCGATACCCCGGCGGATTATAATCTCGGTTTGGGTTTCCCCGACTGCGATTACGACCTGGGCGCCAAGGACCCAACCGGGGTTTTGGTGAATCCAATGGAAACCAATATGATGGGTTATTTCCTGGAATGCACAAACCACGTTTTTACCGAAGACCAACAGGATTTGATCCTGGCCGACCTGGCATCGTCGGGACGGAATTATCTGGACAATAGTTTCGCCCCCGCGGCGACCGAGATAAACACCCCTGCCGACCTGCTGGTTTCCCCGGCTAACACCTCAACGACGACGTATTATGACGAGGTGTTGCTGGAATGGAAGCCAGTCGATGGCGCGATGTATTATTTGGTTGAAGTGGATGTAATATTTGCCTACAATTCGCCGTCGGCGCAATCACATATTGTAAGTTCCACTTCCAAAATGATCACAGGGCTTCAACCGGGCAAAACCTATTACTGGCGCGTACGCCCCTTCAATGAATACGTTACTGCCCCCAATCCGGTCAGCGCCGGCATGGCAACTTTGTACATCAGCGCCGAACGCAATTTTGAAGCAAATCTTCAGGTATTTGATATGGCCGGTCGCCGGGTATACACCCAAAATGGTCTGAATATCACCAGTGGCGATTCAGCGGTTGAGTTGCCGGTGGATGGCCTGCAAAACGGCCTTTATGTGGTGATGTTGCAAAGCGGCGAAGGGCAGACGCTCCGTAAATTCTCTGTTTTGCGTCCGTGATCATAAAAACAGTTCGGGCAAAATTTGGATAGCCCTCGTTCAGGGGGCAGAAAAAAAGTTAATGCGGTATCCGGGGAGGCTTCCTTACGGCTTGCCACAGCATTATCCATCCGGCAATAAACCCCACACCGCCGAGTGGCGTTACCGGGCCCGCCCAGGCGACCGGAAAGGGCAACAACTCGCGGCACGCCAGCAAGTACAGGGAGCCGGAAAAACACAAGATGCCGCCCAAAAACAACCACGCTGCATAATCCAGCCATTTTGACGTGCCTTTTTGCGTCTCGAACAGACCCGTGGCCAAAAGCGCGAGGGTATGATAGAATTGATATTGTATACCTTTTTCATAAATAGCCAGTTGATATACATCCAGATGGGGTTTGAGGCCGTGTGCGCCAAACGCGCCAAGCGCCACGGCCAATGCTCCTGAAATGGCTGCAAAGTAAATTTTCCGGTTTGTCATGCTGGAATAATTATTACTGTAAATCAATGTTTTAGAAAAAAATATCCCCTAAACAACTTTAAAAAGTTCAGGTTTCTTGCCGCTAAATTCCCTAAAAAACGGGTATTTCGCCGCAAATCATTCCCGATGAACAATTTTTCGAATTGGTTGCGGTGGCGTTATGCGGGACTCGCATTCCTTTTGATGGGTGGCGCCTTGTACTATACCTATTGCTCTACCCGCTCCTGTTCCGTATTTCGGGCCATTCCTGCGCAAATGGCTGTTGTGTTGAACTTTCAGGGATTTTTATCCACCGCAATGCCTGATTCTGCTGCCGGGGCAAAAGTAGATTTGCCGGATATTTCAATATTCGATGCTGCAAAAACGGAAACCGGCCTGGTAATTCAACTGCTGAAACATCACGCCGTGGTGCGGAGCGCATTTCAACAACGGGAAATGGCGGCCGCATTCAGTCTTCAACCGGCAGACAGTCTTCATGGCGTTTATGCGCTCGACCTGGGGCAGGAAGCAGATGTCGCTCAACTGATATCCGGCATCTCCACCGCCAAACGGATATTTTCCTCCACTTTCAAAGGCCATACTTTATACACCATTTATGTAGCCGGCGGGGTAAAGTTCGTACTGGGCGCCCGCCGGAACCTACTGCTCTTTTCCCGGTTTTCCTATTTGGTGGAAGATGCCCTGGTTCAATTGGATAACCGGAGTTCCTGGTGGACCTCACACAAATTTAATCCGGATCAGGACGATGAGACAGTGCCTTCCCTCAGGGTTGTTTTCCGATCCGAAGTAATTGCTGGCCGGCTGAATAGTCGAACAACCGGGCCGTGGTCCAGATTACCGCGCTGGCTCTCTGAAAAAATCGAATGGTGGAGTCTGTGCAGGGATAACAACAACCAGTGGTGGGTATCGGTTGGCTTGCCGGAGAAATTGCCGGTAAGCGGCGTAAATTGGGACAGTCGCCAGGCATTGTTTTCCATTCTGCCGGATAATACGGCTTTTTGGGCCCGGGCAAGATTCAAGTCGCCGGAGCAATTGGCCGGCTTTCTGCCTGCTGTGGCGGAATCGGATGATTTCAAAGCATATATCAATCCATGGATGGGAGACGAAGTGGCCTGCTTCATCATCGAACCCAACGCTCCGGGAATGACAGATGATCAGTTTGTCGCCTTTGATATTGCCGACAGCGTATCGGCGCGATTAAAACTGCATGAATTTGGCGCCCGGCACGGCTTTCTCAAACAATATGATTATCAGACGTTTGAAGTCAGCCAGTTTCTTAACCGGTCGTTACTTACTCCTATTGCGGGTGAAAACAGCGCCGGATTTCAAAACCCGGCTTGCGCTATTTTGGGAAACTATGTAGTATTTGCCTCTTCATGTCCCGCAATCGAACTTTTGATTGACAAATATATTGTCAGTCAAACGTTGGGAAACATGCCTGATTTTTTGGCGCTCGCGCAAAAACCAGCGGTACAAAGCGATATTTTTGTCGGATTCAATTTCTCATATCTGCCGGTGTTTATAAAAAATATACTCAGCGGAGAATTATACCCCGGCATGGCAGCAGATATTTCGTGGATGCACCCGAAAGGGCTGGCGGGTTTGAATTTTATGACGAATGACGGCAAAACATACACCGCCCGGGTTGTTTGCCAATCTGCTGAAAAGAATGCGGCTGGCGCCAGCATTTTGTGGAAAGCATCCCTGACTGGTCAGGCAGTTGGAGCACCCAGTATAATCCCCCTGACGGACCCGGGCGCCGGAATGGCTGTTTTTATTCAGGATGATCAACATCATTTATACCGGTTTACCGAAGGCGGGACGCTCGTATGGCGCAAACAGCTCACGGAGCAGGTATTGTCCGAGATTTATGGGATTGATTTTTATAAAAACGGCGAATTGTATTTCCTCTTTAACACGTCAGATGCCGTTTGGCTGGTGGACGACGAGGGCCGGGAAGTGGATGGATTCCCACTGAAACTGCAATCGCCGGCCACAAATGGGCTACTGGCCGTTGATTTTTTTAACACGCTGAACTATTCTATCTTCATTTCCTGCAGAAACGGCAATATTTACGGTTTCGACCAGTACGGCCGGCCGCTTTCGGGTTGGAATCCGCGTTCGGGCGCCGGGTTAGTGTCTGTCCCACTCATACATTTTAAATGGCAGGACAAAGACTATCTGGTCGCACTGAGCCGGGATGGTCTGCTTTCCGTTTTTAACCGGAACGGCGCACCGCATTTTGCACCTCTTAACCTGGAAGGCGACTTTGCCGGCTCGCCGCCCCAAATTGATGAGCACTCCCATTCCCCGCGAATCGTTTGTATGAATACATCAGGGCGGCTATTCTCCTGCAATCTCAAGGGGCAAACATCTGGCCTGCTTTCGGCGGGAAATTCACCAGGGGCGACTTTTTTTACGCTTCAAAATATTGCCGGTGATCGCAAATACTGCCTGACCACATTAACAGGTCAGCATCTGCAAGTATTTGCTTATGAAGGTATTACACCAAAAACTGTTTACCGCCACACCTTTCCCGACCCCCAGGATACCCTCTTTTACGCGGGGTGCTGCGGCAAATCGGGAAGCCTGAATAAACAAAAACGCCGAATTTATCTCATCAGCCGGAATGGCAGCCCGCATCCGGCTTTCCCCCTGGCGGGCACAACTTCTTTCGTCCTGAGCCAAATTCCCACGGACACCGGGCATTATTTTCTGATTGCCGGTAACGGCAAAGCCCTTTATGCTTACAAGGTGATCGAAACGGCTGATTTACAATAGTATATAAATTTGTGTATTTTTTAAGTAGCAAATTTTCGCTTTTTTTATAAATTTTTATCCTGTCATGCAAATGGGCAGGGAAATTTATAATTGTCACTTTGGCGGCTTTTAAATAAAAAATTGGGAATTAGTGAAAAGATTCAGGCAACTGTTGATATATTTCGCCCTCCTTTTTTGATGTACAACAATCCTTTTGCTGCTTATGAAAAAAATCCTACTTCTCCTGTCTCTGGTTTGGATGGGTGCCAGTCCGCTTTTGGCACAAATTCCAGACGGTTCTACCGCACCCAATTTTACCGTAACAAACGTGGTAAACAACCAATCTCATACCCTGTACACTTTGCTTGACCAGGGGAAAACCGTTTATCTCGACTTTTTTGCTACCTGGTGCGCTCCTTGCTGGAATTATCATAATTCCCATGCTTTGGCTGATTTATGGGATCAGTACGGCCCGCCCGGCACCAACGAAGCGTTCGTTATCGCCATTGAAAGCGATGCCACTACCAACATTCCCTGCATTTTTGGGCCAAGCGGTTGTGTTGGTGGCACCCAGGGCAACTGGACTGCCGGAACGCCGTATCCGATAGCCGATGCGGCCTCGGTGGCCAGTCAATATCAAATTGGATATTATCCCACCATCATGATGGTGTGCCCGGCTGACAGAAAAGTGTATGAAGTAGGCCAACAAGGTACTTCCGGCCTGTGGGCATCCAGAAGCAACCTGTGCCCGCCGCTGGAGGTAAATGTAGAAATCACCCAGGTGAAAAACGTATCCTGCTACGGCACCAATACAGGCAAGATCGATATATCCATAGCTTATGGCGGCACTGCGCCTTATACCTATCACTGGTCCAACGGGGCTTCTACGCAGGACCTGACAAATATTCCGGCGGGAAATTACTCCTGTACCGTTACCAGTTCCCAGGGATGGACCGGGACCACGGGCGTTATAACGGTTGAAGGCCCCTCGGAACCGCTGAGTATGCAGGTTGTTGGCTCCACGCCTATGGGATGCAACGGCGTAAGAGCCACGAGAACTGTTGAAGGCGTGGGCGGGTGGCCCGATTATTCGTATATCTGGAGCAATGGCCAAAGCGGGGCAGAGGCTACCGGCCTGTTACCCGGCAATTATAGTTTAACGGTCTCCGATAACAACACTTGTACCAAGTCATTCTCACTCAACGTACCGCCCGCGGATATTCCGACCGCCTCCATCGATCCGCCGGGTACCATTACCTGCAGTGTTCCCACCCTGCAGTTAAATGTGGTGCCACAAGGGGGAACAGGCGATTACCTGTATCAATGGAATGCTTCAGCCGGAGGAAATATAGTGTCCGGAGGTGAAACAGCTAATCCGGTCGTCAATGCCGCCGGCAATTACGGCGTGCATGTGACTGACGCGTACACCACGTGCAAGGTTTATACCACCTCGGTAGTGTCGGCCAACACAACCGCCCCCGAAGCCAATGCCGGCCCGGACAAATCTGTGACCTGCAGCGCGCCGAGCACCGTACTGGAAGGATCAGGTTCCACCGGCAACAACATTGTGTATTCTTGGACGGCCAGCAACGGCGGCAACATAGTTTCCGGCGGCAACACCCTTTCCCCCACTGTGAATGCAAGCGGTACCTATACGCTTTTGGTAAGCAATAACACCAATGGTTGTACGAAAAGCTCCGCTGCCGCTGTTACTGGCAACAATGTTCCGCCCTCTGCCAATGCTGCCGGCGGCGCTTTTACCTGCGTGGTAGATACGATCATACTATCGGCAAGCACCAATGCCTCCGCTCCTTCTTATGTTTGGACCGGTCCCGGCGGATTCACTTCCAATGAGCAGAATCCGGCAGTTACCGTTACAGGCAGTTATACGCTTACCATTTCCGATGCTGCAACGGGCTGTACCAATACCGCTGCCACCACCGCGGTAGCCGATACCACGGCGCCCGGCGCGGCGGCTTCGGGCGGTGTGCTCACCTGTGTTGCAACCCAAGTCACGTTAAACGGTACTTCCCCCGACAGCACCACCTCCTTCATCTGGA
The DNA here is from genome assembly GCA_023151335.1 of Thermoanaerobaculia bacterium. GTDB lineage: Bacteria > Bacteroidota > Bacteroidia > Chitinophagales > Saprospiraceae > M3007. The sequence continues at coordinate 7,346 of JAKLJF010000138.1, forward strand.
CCGGCCCGAATGGATTCAGCAGTAATATTCCCAATCCTGCCGTGGCAACACCCGGCGAATATAATCTCGTGGTGACCGATACCTTGAGCGGTTGCACCTCCGCGGCAATGGCTACGGTTGGTCAAAATACTACTCTGCCCGCGGCCAGCGCTGCAACACCGGGTAACCTCAATTGTCAGGTGTCGCAAATTCAACTGGATGGATCAGGTTCTTCTGAGGGCGCTACCATGATTTATGTCTGGTCGACCACTAATGGTAACATTGTATCGGGAGACAGCACCCTTCATCCACTTGTAGATGCAACCGGCTCGTACAGCCTTTTGGTTACCAACACAGAAAATGGCTGCACTGCAACCGCGGCTACCCAGGTGGCACAAAGCCCGCCGGTAACGGCTGCCATTGACAACTCCACCAATGTAGCCTGCCATGGCGGGGCAAACGGCACAGCCACGGCAACACCCGGCGGCGGCAATGGATCATTCTCTTATCTCTGGAGCAATGGCAATACCGCGGCCACCGCTACCGGCCTCGCTGCCGGCGCATATCAGGTGACGGTAACGGATAGCGAAAATTGTACTGCATCCGCTGCCATTACCATCACGGAGCCAGGCACCCTGGTTGTCAACGCTTCCGCTACCGCCCAAACGGCTGCAAATACCAATGATGGCACTGCCACGGCCAATCCAAGCGGCGGCGTCAGCGGCTACACATACGCCTGGAGCAACGGAGAAAACACCCAGACCATCACCGGACTTGCAACTGGTGAATACACCGTGACGATCACCGATGCAAACGGCTGCACTGAATCACAATCTGTGACGGTCAACCCATTCAACTGCACCTTAGCCGCCGAACTTTCTTCCACGAACGTTAACTGCTTTGGCGCTGACGATGGCACGGCAGCCATCTCCCTTCAGGGTGGAAATGAGCCGGCCAGCTTCGTATGGAGCAATGGAGCAACCACGCCTACTGTTGAAAACCTGGCGCCCGGAGCATACTCCGTGGAAATTACCGATAATACGAATTGTGTGTTGCTGTTCAATCTGACGATCACAGAACCTTCCGCCATGGAAACAAACGCCTCGGCAAGTGCGGAAACCGGATCTGGCGCTTCTGACGGAACAGCCACTGCCAATCCTTCCGGTGGCACGCCAAATTATACCTTTGCCTGGAGTAATGGCGAATCCAGCCAAACGATCACTAATTTGGCGCCAGGAGCTTACACAGTTACGGCCACGGACGCAAATGGCTGCACCTCCGTCGAGACAGTAGTAGTGAATGCCTTCAATTGTTTCCTCGCAACGGAAACTTCGGTGGCGAATGACTTCGGCTATCGAAAACCTTGCACCGGGCGCCTATAACGCCACTATCACCGATGCTAACGGATGCCAGGTCGTCAGCGATGCCACGGTCACCCAACCTGCAACGTTGGAAAACGAAGCCAGCTCGACCAACCCTGCTTGCCCTGACGATGCGACGGGTACGGCTGGTATCGTTGCGAATGGCGGAACCGTTCCCTACACCTATCTTTGGAATACGGGCGAAAACACCAGCAATATCAGCAGCTTACTGCCCGGCACCTACACCGTGACGTTGACAGATGCCAATAACTGTATCGCGGTCAACACCTTTACCCTGATTGATACGGATGCCGAAGCGCCAGCCATTTCTGCCCAAAACACTACGCTTTCCATTGGGACAAGCGGCACCGTCTCGGTCGGACTGCAAAACCTGGGCGCATCGGTTACAGACAATTGCAGCGTAGCGTCCGTGTTGATTGAACCGGCCAGCTTTAGCTGCGAAGATATTGGCGAAAAGGAAGTAACTATCACTGCCACCGATGAAGCAGGCAATGTTTCTTCCACTATAGTAGTGGTTACCATCATCGACGATATAGCCCCAACGCTCACCTGTCCGCAGGCAATAACCCAATGCTGGTACAATCACATAGTGGAATATGACGCGCCTGTTGCCGTGGACAACTGCCTCAACGCGAACGGCGGGTGGAAACTCGAAGAAGGCTTGCCCAGCGGTTCCGAATTTCCGGTAGGCGTAACTAATCAGGTATTCTCCTATACCGACGCGAGCGGAAACACCGGCACCTGTTCTTTCCAGGTCACTATTACCGAACCGATAAATATTACCGAAGTTAATGTGACCAACGACGTGGATAACCAAAGTGTAGGCGCTATCGACATTACGGTCACCGGTGGTTCAACGCCGTATAAATTCAGATGGACAAATGAAAACGGTACGGTAGTAGGTGAAACGGATGACCTCAACGGAATTCCGGCCGG
>JAKLJF010000139.1 GCA_023151335.1 Thermoanaerobaculia bacterium
AATCGTCGACGGCATAGGTATCGACCGCCCGGTAGCCCAGGTTTTGGTGCGCGCGCGCCCGGCGTGTTTTTTCGATATTCCACAACTGATAGAGCGGTGGCGTGCCGGTTTGAAGGTAATAGTACGGGATCGGTTTATCCGAAAGCGGCACATCGGCCAGTTTACCGGGCGTGATCCGGATGGGGTCTCCGCCGACAGGACGCCGCATATCGAACAGGTTGCGGAACCGGGTCGTCATTTCTACCAGGCGGCGAAACAACTGCACAACATCCCCGGTGCGGCCTTCACAATCGCTCAAAGCCGGCGAAGGCAAAAACAAATGGCGGTAAGCATCGGGGCGTTCGTCCGGCAAAGGGAACAGCAGGCCGAGGGTCAGGTGGCGGGGGAAGAGGTCTTCATCGGGGCAACAGGCGCACATCAGGTCGAGCGCGGCCCAGCGAAACTCGTCGTAGGCTTTGATGAGGTCGTCGAACAAGTCGTAGTAATACTGCAGAAAACGCACCTGCACATCGCGGGTCGGCCGGGTGGCCAGGAAGGCAAAAGCGGTTTTAAAAGTACCGAAGGGATTAGCCGGGTAATGTTTTTCCAACACCGGCCTGAATGCCGAGTAGGCTGCTTCGAATGCGCTGAGCGTCCGCTGATACAATCCGGAACGGGAAAAGACTTTAAAAAATGCGCTTAAAACCGCCTCGGAGCTCACCGGGAAAGTATTCGGCACATCGTAGCGCGGCAAACGGAGATCGGGCAGGTTCAGCCGGGCTTCCAGCAGCGTTTGTTGTGGTTCGGGTTTGCCTTCGGCGATCAGGGTTTCGGCCATTTTTTCCAGGTCGGCCCGGCTCACCAGCAATTTGCGCAAGGTGGCTTTTACTTCTGCCCCCCGGTCGGCGCAGCTGTTCGGGCTGCAATTGCGGAGATCGTCTTTTTTTAATTCGAGAAAAAGGATCACGGCTTTATCCTGCAGGAATGCGCTCGTGAGGAGCTGACTGTTTGGCTCGTCGGCCCCGAAGAGTTCCCAGAAGGTATAGCCGTAGTCGTTGACGGAATTATTGTCCAGGTCTTTAAAAAACGGTTTGTATTCCAGATCGGTGGGAACGATATAGGGTTTATACCGTTCCAGCGTCACATCTTCAGGCTGGATCAGCAAATATCCCTGAGAGCTGACACCGCAGCCTTTGGTGAGCTGAATTTTAAAATTGTCCACGATCCCGGTCTCCAATCCGCAGACGATACCGATGCCGGTAAGCCTGGAGCGGGTAAGGCGTTCCTGTTCGTCCAGGTATTCAAATTCCTGGTTCAGGTGGTGGTTGGTGAGTACCTGGTTGGCCTCGAAGATCGGGTATGTGTCTTTAAACATAGTCATGGCGAAGAGCGCTTTGCTTGTTAACCATTTTGGGAAAAGGGTTCAATGGCCACCCAGGGCTGTTTGGTTGAGTCTGACGGGGTTCACGTCGCTGCCATCGTCGCAGTCGTGCAGGGTGGCCGGCGGGTAAACGTCGCGCAGTTTGGCCAGCAAGTCCAGTACGATCCAAAGGCGGTAGGAAGCGCTGATGAGTTTGGGGTCCTGATAAAAATGGGCGATTTTGCCTTTTATGATGTTTTGATTGCCGGGGGAAATCGCGAAACCTTTAAAGGAGGTGATCAGCGGTTGGGGGATCGCCTGTCCGAGCACTTCTTCCAGGCTTTTACCCGCTTCCAGTAGGCCATCCATCCAGTGGTGGAAGCGGACGCCGTAATCGCTCAGGATCATGCCGGCCCAGGCGCATATATCGGCGGCGCTCAGGGCCGGCGACATGGAGGCCGTGGCTTCGCGGAGCGCGGCTTCCATCCGCTCCTGCAAGCGGAGTTCCGTCCAGTCGATAGCGTTGTTTGCCCTGAGCCATTCCTTCCAGGCGTATTCAAAACGTCCGAATTGCCAGCCATACAGGGCTGTTTGGGTAAAATGGTCGAGCATGAGCGTCACGATCGCCGCCCAGGCCGCCGGGGTGACCATACAAGACAAACCAGCCGGCGGCTCTACCGATGCGAAAAGCGGTTCGAGCCTGGCGCGCCACACTGCCTCCCGGCAATGTTCCAATTTTTGAGTTTCGAACCATTCCACAAATACCTGGCTGAACAGCTCGAACACCGCCCGGCCACAATTGCAGGCGACCGGGTTGGCCGGGTCGGCGGGTTTTAAGATCGCGGCAATCTCAACGGTCACCGGGTGGCAGGGATCGGGCGCCAGACCGTCGTTGCCCACCCAACAGATCTTCGGCAGCAGGTGGGCCGGCGTTTCCTGCCGGATGGTGCGGTCGGCAAAACCGCGCATGTCGAGGTTATTGTTATAGGGGTCGGCCCAGCCCGGCATCACGAAGGTCAGGCGGAAGGAATAGGGATCCTGGTCGCCGCAAGGCGCGCAGCCGTGGTCGGAACATACGGGGTACAGCGCATCGCCGGGGAATTTGGGCCGTAACAACAGGTGTTCGACGATTATAAAACGTTCGTTTCCACTGAACGATCGCGGCGCCGAAAGCATCAGGCCGGCTACCTGGGCCCGCGCTTCGGTCAGGGTATTGAACAGTACGGGATACGAGGCCTGTCCGCCGGGCAGCGTCAGTTCGATCCGGAACTGACTGCCGACGGGCGCCGGGACAAAGGATTCCGGCCGGAGCATCTGCATCGTCACCGCTTCAAAGGTTTTGCGGCGCGCCTCTGTCAGGGAGGGGGCGGCCGCGTTCATATTGCCGCTGAGCCAAACAACGCCGGCATAATCAACTATTTCAAAATTAATCTGATACTGATCCGGGGCAGAAAAAGTATGGCCGCTCCAGTTGAAAAACGTCTCGGCATAACCCAACAATTTCGCCACCCGCCATTGCAGTCCCGACAGGTTGCCGGCATCATCCGGATCGAGGCGGTAATTGAATGCCCGGGCGCGGTCGTGACTGATAAGGGGGTAGGATTTCAGGAAGGCGATCTTATCCACGATCAGCCGTTCCTGTGCCAGTTTGCGGCCTTCGGTGTTGTGCAGCAACAGGGCGTATTCGCCGAACTGTTCGCCAAAACGGGCCATGAGGTGGTCAAGAAAACGGTTTCGGCGGTCGAGGAATTCCGGTTCGGTTTCCGCCAGTTCGTCCAGGCGTTCCTGCGTCAGGCCGCTGAACAGTTCATCGGCGCCCCGTATCAGGTCTTCGCCGATCAGCCGGGTGAAATAAGTGCGTTGCACCGTGGGATCAAGCGCAAAGAGGTCGGCGGTATGCGCCGCCTGGGCCAGGCTGTTGACCAGCAGCTGTTCAAAACACATCAGGTAAGCCTTCATTTGCCTGGCCCGCGCCCGGCGAAGGGCAGAGGCATGACCGGGCAAGCCTTCGTATCCGATGCCGTAGGCGAGCGGGAAACCGTATTGTACCGGATAGTAATCTTCGGGGTGGCGAAAGACGCCGGCAGGCGCCGGCAGGTCGTTCGCGGCGTCTTTTATTTTGGGCCGTTCGGCTTCGCCCTGCAGTTGGATCAAAGTAGCGCGGGCCTCTTCCGTGCGGGGCAGGAAAGGCAGGCCGTTTTTGTAAAACAGGAACCTCGACATCGGGTAATAAAGCCGGGGCTGGCGGCGATCGGACACCTCGAGCGTCCATTGGGCGCTCATTTTGTTGGCATTATGCGTCGGGGTGTTGTCGGCGGCGCCGGTAACAGGCTGGCCTTCGTCGTCGTATTTGGTGAGCAGGAGGTTGCTGACGGCTACCACGCCATCGATATCCGCGATACGGTTGACGATGTCGGAGCTGCGCAACAGGCCGCGGAGTTGAGCGGCCTGTAATTCATCGGCAAGCAGAAAGCCGTTGTTCAATTCAGGACCGTCGAAGATATCCTCCGTGGATATACCCCGGTCGAGCAGTTCCTGAAGGGCGTAAAAGTGTACCGGCGGATTGAAGTACCGTTCAATCTCGAACCAGATTTGCGCCTGCACCCGCTCGATATCGGCGTCGGGCGCTACCGCTATGTCGGCACAAACGGCCACGTCCTCCACCGATACGCGGTCGATACTGCAGAAGTCTTCGTCGAGGTTGCGGTGGGCATGCAGTACCGCTTTTGCGGCCGCGGTTTGGCCGGCAGCCAGATTGAATTTATCCCGGTAGAGCATCGCCGGGCCGTCGGTTTTTTCCAGCGCTTCTGTTAGCTCCACCGGCAGGGGCGCCGTTTCCATTTGCTGAAGCAGGGCATTTTTAGCTGCGTCGCTGCCGAATAAGCGAAGGCTGACCTGATCAAAATCAATGGAAGCTCCCGGAAAATCCGCTTTCAATTTGAGGTAAAAAACCCCGCGCCAGTTGCGCCTGAATTCGTCCGCATCCACAAAAAAACCATCCGGCGCCGATTTGCTGCGCGAAAGGCGGATCAGGGATACTGAATTCAGGGGGCCTGCGCTGTCCAAAAACTGTTGAAAACCTGTTTCGGTGACCAGCCCCGGCTCAGGGAAACGCAATTCCAGCGTCACCGGATGCACCGTGCCTTCATCGTCTGTCACAGAAATATTTACCGTTATTTTCCGGTCGTTCAGGTCGCCCAGTGCGGCATCCTGTTCCAGTTCGAGCAGCATTTCGTATAGCCCGCGCGGTTCAACCCGGCTGAAGGACTTTCCGGCAGGCGGTTTTTGATAGGACAGAAACAGTTCTTCCTCTTCCGAACAAACGGCATACACCGGCATGTCGCAGGCACACTCCTTGCAAAATACCCAGGCATTGCGCACGCCATCGAGGTCGATCAGCAGGCGGCGAAAGTCGTCGCTTGTCCAGGGATTGACCGTCAGTATCTCGCGGGCGGTAAAAAATGGCTGATGTGTGGGCACAGCCGGGTCGGACGGCGCCAGCAGGTCTTTGATATCCCAGCCGAGTCGGTAGCCCAGATCGGTGAGGGCATAGCACAACGCTTCGAGCATGGTGATGCCGGGATCGTGCGCGTTATAGTCCGTCCAGTCGCGGCTACCCATCTGCTCGATAAAGCCGATGCCTTCCCGCCGGAGGCGGTAGTAATCCTGCGCGGGTTTCAGCGCGGGCTTTTTCGGTATGGTGACGGGTTGTTTCATTTTATTGCGTCGTTAGGGGTCATTGGGTCATTGTGTCATTGGGTTGTTAGGGTCATACTCATAGCTTATCACTCATCACTCATCACTATGAACAGCCGCATTTTTCTCCCGAAGCCGGGATTTCCTTTTCCTTTATGATGTCAATTTCGTGGGTTTCTTTAACGGGCGTGGCATCTGCGGGCACCGAAACAAGAATGGAAACGGCCGTTGAGGCTTCCACTTCATCGCGGTCGATGCCGCGGCGGTCGTTTCCATCGAAATCGGTGATATGGTGAAATAATTTGAAGTCGGTCACGTAGTCCACGTAGGGGCGTTCTTCAATAAAATTGATGAGGGTGGATTTATAAATTTTGCCACCAAAAGAGGGGTTGCCGCCGCCTGGGAATGCCCAGGGGGAGAGAAAGCGGGTAATTTCCTGCCGGAGTTGGTTGACATAGTAGGTTTCATCGTAACCCGGAAAGAGCCGCACCCTGAATTGTGTGCGCACCGGTTCGAAGCGCGGGTTTTTCACGTGCAGGCGTGCGAAGCAGGAGAGCCGTTTGCGCAAAAACTGCTCTATTTCGAGCAACACGCCCAGGCTGGTGTACGGTCGCAGGGGGTCGCGCAGGTTTTGAAACTGTTGGTTGGGTACGGCTACCACGGTAACGTGGCCCGCGGCCAGTTCGCGATAAATGCCCAGGCCGTCTTCCGTGGGTTCGTACTCGGTGTGGTTCAGGCATTTGACTTTGTAAATCTGCGGAAAAGCCTCCAGCACCAAACGCTCATAATCCCACAGGGCAATGGCCCTGTTTTTGTGCCGCAGCCGCTCGCTGACGCGGACATAAAACGCGTCCGGCGACTCTTGTCCGCGGCCGCCGAAGCCGGGGAAAGGCTGTACGATCTTTTTCAGGGCTGCATCGGGTTCGTCGGGTTTGCTTATCGTGCCGGCGGGCAGCGCCTGGGCTGCGAAAGCCGGATCATTGCCGCGGTCGGTGAAAGTAGCCCCCAGGGCCTGCGCTGCCACGGCAATCAGGCGGCATACGGATTCGCTTTTTTCAGCCACGGCAACACGTATCCAGTGCATGCCGGCAGGCAACAAGGTGTTGTCGCCGGAAGCGTCGCGCGGGAAGGCCAGGCTGACGATGCCTGAACGGGTGAACTCGCCGGTCTGGTCGTCTACGGAATATTTGTCGAAGGGTACCCATTCATTTTGGCGCAGGTAGCTCCAGTGCAGGTGCGGAGCAGGTTTGGCCACCAGGGGGTCGGCGGTGCCGTCGGCCACCTGGAACAGGAGGGACAGGTGCTGCGGCGAAAGCAGGCCCGCCACGCCGATATAAAACTCTGCCTCATGCCGGCAGGCTGTTTTTTGCGCATCGACGTGGGAGAACTGGGGCAGTAAATACACCGGCTGGCCGCCGTTCAGCCGCGCATGTTGCTCCGCATGGCCAAACGGCGTCAGGTGGTAAAAACGGATATCATCTTTTGGCTGCGTCTGCACCGATCCGAGTTGCACCGGCGCGGAGGTCGAGGAATAGGACAGGCCGATGTGCGCAATTTCGGGGGTGAGGGGCGTTGCCGGATACGTTTCATATCCCGGCACCTTTGTCAAGTGTTTGATCAGGCGTTCCTGATAGGTACTATGCCCCAATTCCTGCAGGAGGGTAAGTTTGAAAAAACCGGATACGTCTTCCGCCCGGTACCACTCGTTGGGCGTATAATCGACCTGGGAACTGGCGTCGGCGGGGATAGTAAAGTTGGGCAGGGCGGTAAGGTAACCCCTGGTTTGAAATTTCCAGCTTGCCGCCGGCGTAAGGGTATGGATATCGGTGAGTGCCTGCGCAGCTGTCTTCCAGCCGATACGGAGCCGGACGATGGCGTTTGGTTTTTGAAAAAGTTCTTTGTGTCCAACGATCAGCGAAGCGCCCGGTTTGGGCGCCGGGCCAAAGGGCAGAAAGGGCTTGGAAGTGTCCACCGGCCCGAAATCGTTGCTCACCGCGAGGTTTTTCAAACCTGCCGGAAGCACGGATCCATCTTCACCCGATATCCCTGCCTGTACGGTAACCGAAACCGTCTGTACGACCATATTTTCAAATGCCGCGTAATCATACGGGCTGTTTTCCCGGTGAATCAGCAGGATTTTAACCAGCGGTTCCGCCGTTTGAAAACTGCCGCCGTGTACCTTCGAAACATACGGCACAATGGCCGGCACATCGGCTTCGAGCGAAAAGGCGACAACGGCGGAAATGGCGGGCCGGATAAATCGCCGGCTCCGGGTGGTAGTGCCCGTTTCCGCTACCGGCCGCACCACGTCGAAGGACGACAATACCCTTACGGATAAATTGCCCGTCGTAATATGCCAGCCTTTTTCCGTCGTAAGCGCCACGGCAACTTCAATTTCCGGCAGAGAGGCCGGTATGCCATACCCGTCCAGCGCGATGGTTACATTCCGGAACCCCTCTGTGAGATACAGCTGCGGGGAGCTCAGCGCAAAACCGATTTCCGCCATGGGCATCCGGATCGCCTGCAGCTCGTTGTTTTTGTATGTTTTATTAAAAAACGGATGCCAGGAACGGTCCTCCCGCAGCAGTTCGGCGCCCAGGCCGTCTTCCGAATTACTGACGGGCGAGGCAAACAGCCGGTTGGCATGCATGGTACGTTTGCCTACTTTTTCATGATCGTGGCGGTAGAGGGTATGCAGGGCGGTCACCGCGGCCCGGTTTGCCACGAAGTCGCGGTCGTTTTGAAAAAATGCGTCTTTGCCCGCGGCGTCTTTGCCGGCTTTGAACAGGGTTTTGGCCTGTATCAAATGCGTGCCGGCGTGTTTGGCCAGTTCAATCAGCAGATGGGCACGCCCCGGTTCAGCGGGTTTTTGTTTTAAACCCAGTATGTTTTTGTAATAAAAATCGAGATGCCGTTGCGTGAGGGTGTTGGTTTCAGCGCGGATGTACTCGTTCAGCCGCAAAAAGGCCAGGAAAAGGGCATAGTGTGCCGGATGGTCGTCCCAGGCAGTAAACGTGGCTTCCAGGCTTTTTTTTGCCTCTACGATCACTCGGGCGTAAACTTTCAAAAACTGATCGAATACGGCGGTAAACAGGTTATGGGTGGACAGGCGGTTGATCCGGTTGAATAACTCCGGATCGGGCGGATAAAGCACCGTCGCGGGGCCGTAAGCGGCGTCATCGGATATGGCCGAGGCGTAGTAGGCCGCCCAGCCGGGCGAAGCGTCGGTAATCCAGTTGTCTGACAAACCCCCGGCAACTATATCGCCGAAGGGAACGGCTGTACTTCCCAACACCCGGAAGCCGGATGCCGTATCGTTCAGGACACCTTCATTTACAGCGGCATCGTGGTAATACATCAACCGGCGAAAACCGGGAGCCAGTTGTGCGGATAAGAGATTTTGCAACGCCCCCCGGAACGGCAAAGTCGCCGGGAGGGCGTCCTTGAGTTGATCCAATCCGCGCGCTAGGGCGCCGGCAATGGAAAACAGGCGCCCGAACTGATCTTTTAGCGCGGTTTGTTTTGCCAGATCCGCGCCGGCCATGTTTTCCCGGTTGTTCAAAAAATCGAAATACTCCTTCACCTGGCTTTTGTACCAGTCTACGTCCTGAATGGCCGCCAGTGCCAGTTGCGCTGATACGTCGTTCTGGAAGAAGGATTGCCAGTTTCCGGCAGGTATGTTATTGTCGTCGAAATAACGCAGGTATTGGGCAAAGGCCTGTGCAAATACCATTTCGTGTTCCGGGCCGTGCTCATTCACGGGCGCAGCGGCCGGGTGCAGCGCGGACAGGTCGCGCTCCGGCTGGCTGGCGCCCTCCCGGCCATGGATTCAGGTATTGTCCGGCAGGAGGTTTACGGTAGTGACGAGATTTATGTCGGTTCCCTCATTTTTATAGAAGGGAAAGACGAAGTTGAAACGGGAATTGGTCGCCCTGACCCGGTAGTTGATATGGATCAGCACCACGCCTTCCGCGTCGGGCCGGTCGTCGAGCTGCACCGATTCCACGTCGATGCGGGGTTCGTAGTACAGGATAGCAGACCGGATCTTGTCCACCATCAGGGTTTTGAGGGTAGTGTCGATGTTTTCGAATAACAGTTCCTGGAGGTTACAGCCGTAATCGGCCAGCATGATCCGTTCGCCGGGCACGGTGCCGAGCAAAATTTCAAGACTGGAAGCGATATCCGCTTCCTGCTCGAGCATTTCCACCCGGGAACTGTGTTTGCTGAACGCCGGAGGAAATGACCAGCCGCGACCGAGGAAAGGAAGGTTCATTTTTAGCGATGAGTGATGAGTGATGAGTGATGAGTGATGAGCGATGAGCGATGAGTGATGAGTGATGAGCGATGAGTTATCCGCCGATCAGGACGGTTGGGGCGCCGGGGGGCATTACTGCGCCGCCGCCGGCCGTAGTATCGCCCATGCGGGCCGCCGGCATACCGCCGATGAGCACGGTGGCCGATCCTTTTACGATCACGTCGGGGCCGCAGGTGTCGCCCATGCGGGCCGCCGGCAAACCACCGATGAACACCGTCGGTGCCCCGGGAGGCAGTATAGGCATGGGCGCCCCCTGGGTGGCCGTGCTGACAATGAGATCGGATATTC
>JAKLJF010000013.1:0-6967 GCA_023151335.1 Thermoanaerobaculia bacterium
GGCAATGTGGTCAATGGGGGCAATGTGGTCAATGGGGTCAATAGAAACTCGCCGTGGAAGTTAGTGCTGCCGGTGGGAAAGGTGGAAGAATCCGGAAGGGGATTTTTATATTTTTTTAAATTTAAATTGTTTTTAAAGTATTGAAAACCAGCATTTTAATAACAAAAAGTCGAAAAGTTACGTGATTAGAAATCACCGCGAAAACCCTGAGAAAAATGCCGCCGCTGCCGCGATACCAGGTATTTTTGCTGGAAAATTAAATGATATGAAAACAAAAACATCCCGCACCCAGGGTAGCCGTTATTACCCTAAACGTTACGATTTCGACCCCGCCAGCCGCGACGCCATCCTCGACGAGGCGCTGGTTTGTCACGTTGCTTTTACGCTTGAGGGCCAACCGTTCGTCATTCCCACGGCCTATTGCCGGGTCGATAACACGCTCTACCTGCACGGCTCGGTGGGCAGTCATTTTTACCGGCAAATGGCGCAGGGTATCCCGGTTTGCGTGTCTGTGGCGTTAGTGGACGGGCTGGTGCTGGCGCGTTCGGTGTTCCACCACTCCATGAACTACCGCTCCGTGACGGCATTCGGTAAAACGCGACTGGTGGAAGATGAGCAGGAACGCTGGCTGGCGGCCGAAAAATTTACGGATCATATCATGCCGGGCCGCTGGAACGATGCACGGCAACCCGATAAAGGCGAGATGCGGCAAACCATGTTTATCGCCGTCGACATCGAGGAAGCCTCCGTCAAATTCCGCGCGCACGGCGTGGTGGACGACGAGGCCGACCTCGGCCTGGAAGTATGGGCGGGTGTGCTGCCATTGAAACTGACACCGCGGCCGCCTCAGCCCGATACCGTGGGCAAACCGGACGTGGCCCTGCCCGATTATGTGCGGCATTACAGCCGTTAGTACCTTGTTACCAGCCCAAAATATCCGCCAGTCCCTTCATGATGCACACGGCGCCCACGGAGGTCAGGGTGTACATAGCCGTGATGAAGGACTTATCCGCCTGGAACATAAAAAAATTGACGCCGAAACTCACGGCCATCAGGAAGATGCCAACGCCCAGCCATATCAGGCCGCGCTCGAACAGGCGTTGGTTTTTTTCCCGGGTAGCGGCTTCTGCCGGTAAGATATTTTCGGTTTCAGGCGCGGGTTGGGAAACCTGGCCCGGTGCGTTGTCGTATGTTGGTTCCATTTTAAAATTCATTTTGATTATTCTGAATTAAAGCCCGATCCAAAATTTAGAATTGCTTTTCCGAGTGCAAGAATAATAAAATTCCCAAATTAACAAACATACTAAATTGCGCAGTACTCCATTTGCTCCATCTAAATTGGCATTTACGGTGGCGCTAATCCACCCGAACATGGTTCGGAATATTTGGTTATTGTAATAAGTGAAGTTAAAGAACCGTTACCAAACCCCGGCAAATTTCCTATGATAAAGCAATTGATATCAGGCATTGCGACCCTCATGTTCGTTCAGTGCAGTCCGCAGGATTCAGGCACTGCTGTTCCATCTGATTCCAGGTTGAGAACGATTATACTGGATAACGCCAACCTTGTTCAACTTTATTTGCCGGCCACTATGGACAGCGTTGCAAAGTGGGATGCAGATTGTTGCACGGGAGGGTTATATACCACGGCCTTTTGGGATAACCGGTATCCATTTATCAAAACCAAACATGGCCTTTGCTTCCCACATTCGCTACCGGATTCAATCTGTCAGATGACAGTAAGCTGGCGGGCTTACCGCAAAAAAGAGGATTGGGACGATATGCAACATTTAATAAAATATAAAAACCACATGGAATCCATCCAGTATGATGCCTTCGGTAGAAGAGTGAACTGGATCCTGGCCGAAATACGATTATTGAAACGACAAAAGGTTGGGATTTTTGCATTTAAAGATTTTATACATTATTCATGGGTAAAGCCTGAAGGGCAGCCTTGCGAGACATTGTTATTGACCACTTTTTTAAATGGCAAAGTCATTGATATCTGGTTTGAATGCTCGGGAAGCCAATGCACAGGATTCATTGAAAGAATGATGCCCTATGCAGAGGCGATACGTTTTTACTGAACAAACATTCGCGTACTCCATTAGAAGCACCCCGTTCGGCTATCTTCTGCCAACGGTTACCAGTTTTTGTAAAGATCATCCCGTAGTTTACCCCTCCTTCATCCATCGAGCGCAGATACCTGGCATCTTTATATACAGTTTCCTTAAAAGCGCCTGGGAAAACGACTAAAACGGGCATTTCCGGGACGCGCGCAACAACAAGTTCCCGATATTTTTATGTCAGCGCGTCCGCAAAAATTTCCTCCACGCTCATCGTAAAACCCGCCACCGCCACGGCCTGCAGGGCGCATGATTTTATTTTCAGTTCCAGTTTCAGGGTCTCGCCGTCGTGCAGGTATTGCTCCACCGACCTTTCCTCCGGATCGACGATCCAGTATTCCCGGACGCCGTGTGTGGCGTAATCGTCGAATTTTATGCCCCGGTCGCGTTCCTCGGTACTCTCCGAGAGTATTTCCACGATAAAATCCGGCGGTGGGAAGGCGCTTTGTTTGGCGCTGAATTGCCGGGCTACTTCTTTGCGCCAGAAGACGATGTCCGGCTCGTAGTCGTTGCGGGTGAAACGGCACATGACTTTTTCATACGCCACATGGCCCAGTTTGTTTTCCGCCACATACGGGAGTAAATGCCGGACAATATTGGCATTAGCCATCCAATGCCGTCCGTACACCGGCGAATGATACACTACTTCACCGTTGATAAATTCTGCCTTAATGCCTTCGTCGTGTTTTGCCCAAAAGGCATGCCGGCGGCGTTGCTCTTCTTCCCAGTCGCGGTTGAGCTGCTCCAGCCACTGACCAAAATGATTGGACTGGCGGATCGGGTCTAATATGGAGGCGTCGGAGACCATGCAGGTTGAATATACAAAGACAAAATTAATGATTTTTTTCAACAATCATCCACCCTCAACGATTTACGATTTACGATTGGGGTATCCGAAGAAATGGTTGTACCCAGCCTTTATAGAGGGAACTTAAATCGTAAATCGTAAATCGTAAATCGCTCACTCTCCAACCCTTCCTGCTTCGGCCTCGATCCCCGTGCTGCGCCGGCGCGATTTCACGTTGTCGTTGCCGAACTGCCAGCCCAGGCTCATGCTGACGCGGCGGCTGTCCCAACGGCCGCTGCCGAGAGAATAGAGTCCATTGAAATCGGAGTAGCCGTCCCAGCCGGATTCGAAGAAGATATCGCTGACGCCGATCCGGGCATTGAGCCGGTTTTTCAGGAATTTGCGTTGCAGCCCCATGTCGAGGCTCCAGCTGGTTTCATAGATAAACACGCCGCCCCATACGCCGGGGCCGTTGAAATAGCCGGAGATTTCGCCCTTGAAACCGAATGGCAGGTCGAAGGTGTGTTGCTGGAAGATATTGTAGGTAAACGCCTGTACGTCCACCACGGCGCCATCGCCGTAGTCGGCCTGGTTGTCGAGGCGGGAGGCGCTGGCATTGAAGTACGCATTCCACCATTTACGGATCTGCACCGGCGCGCTGACGTTCAGGCTGACAATAGTTTGATTGGCCAGGTTAGCCCAGGTGATAAAGCCGGCGCGGGGGTCCTGGTCGTCGGGGGCAATGAGCCGGGTGATCTGGTCGGTGGTACGGCTGTAGGCCAGTTTGAAATTGTAGCGGAAAGCCAGGGTATAACCCAGTTCGACGTTGTTCACGATCTCAGGCCGGAGGAAGGGGTTGCCTTTTTCGTAGGAGAGCTGGCTGATCTGGTTATTGAAGGGGTTCAACACGTGGTAGTCGGGGCGGTTGATGCGCCGTCCGGCGTTCAGATTGAAGGTGTGTTTGGGTGCGGGTGTCCAGCTCAGGCCGGCGTTGGGAAACCAGCTCAGATAGTTGAGCAGCACGGGCGGTTCCTGCAATTCGGGGAGGAAGGTTTTCAGGTCGCCCGTGGCGTTGGTTTGTTCAGCGCGCAGGCCGGCGGACATTTTCCATTTTTTACCCAGGTCGCGCGCATAACTGAGGTAGCCGGCATATACTTTCTCGTCGTATTTGAACCGGTTCGAAAGGCGGTCGTTGCGTTCGGGTGTGCCGTCTGTTACATCAAAAAACAGGAAGGTATTGTCGGAGACCACCTGGCTGAGTTTGGCGCCGGCGCCGAAGACGCCGCCCCAGAGTTTGTCTTCGTAGTCTAATTGAAAAGTGTAAATATCGATGTCGGTCGGGGTGTCGAAACTGTTGATGATTTCCGTGAGCACCTCGTTTTCAGCCGCGTCGTAATAGCGGTTGGGCTGGTAGCGTTTGTTGTCGTTTTGATAGTTCCCGTAGTCCAGGTCTATGTTCAGGCTGCGGCCCTGGCTGTTGTCGAAGCGGTAGTTGAGGTTGTAGGTTTGTTGGCGGCGGTCGCGGTCGGCACGGGTGTTGGCGATCAGGATGCTGTCGATCTGCCCGGGGGTGGCTTCCTGTGCGAGGGTAATGCGGTTGAAGGAATTGGAGATGTGGTTGTTCAGTCCGCCGCTGGTCAGAAATCCGAGCGTATGTTGTTTCGACAGGAAAAGATCGGCGCCGAGGCGATAGTTGTAATTGCCCCAGTCGTTGGCGTGGTTGTTGATCTCGTCCTGAACGAGGTTATTTTGGTAGCTGAAAAACTTCATGTCCATGAACCCGCCGCCGTCGCCTACGCCGGCCGTGCCGAAAAGGTTGAGGCGTTTGTTGCGGTAGTTGCCGGTACCGTTCAGGTTGGCGCGGTGATAGCGGCCCTGGCTGGCCGTGGTGTTCAGGGAGCCGTTAGCGCCCAGGTTTTTGTCTTTTTTCAGGCGAATGTCAATGATACCCGCATTGCCTTCTGCCTCGTAGCGGGCGCCGGGGTTGGTGATGATTTCGATGCGGTCGATCTGTTCGGCGGGCAGGTTCTGGAGGTAATTGGTGAGGTCTTCGCCGGTGAGGGGCAGGCGTTTGCCGTCGACGTAGAGCAGCACGCCGGCGCGGCCGAGCACGCTGATGTTGTCGTTGTTGTCCACGGTGACGTTGGGCGCTTTGCGCAGCAGCGAAATGGCGTCGGAGCCCACGCTGTTGATCGTGCCGCTCACGTTAAAGACCATGCGGTCGGGTTTGGTTTCCACCAGCACGCGGGCGGCGGTGACGGTGGCTTCGGCCAGGCCGATGGTTTTGGAGGCGAAGGCGAGTACGCCCAGGTCGAGCCGCTGGTTGTTTTCGAGGCGGATATCCGTTTTTTTCAGGTCTTCGAAGCCCAAACCCGCGGCTTTCAGAAAATAATTACCGGCTCTGAGGCCCGGCAATTCGAACAAGCCTTTTTCATCGCTGGTGCCGGCTTTGGCCAGGCTGCTGTCGGCGGCGTTGAAAAGCGCCACATTGGCATAAGGTACCGCTTCGCCTTCGGGAGATTGAAGTTGACCGCGAACACCGGCCGTTTGGGACTGTGCGAACAAGGCGCTGCCCAGCAATAACAGGGTAGTTAAAATTCTCATTTTGAAATAATTGTGAAAAGACGACCTGCAAAAGAGCGCAAATAACGGCCACGGTTGCAGACGGGGCGGGGTTTTTCGACGAAGGCCGGGCAGAGCGTTTTAGGATGCCGAAATTAGTGGTTGAAAGGGTTTTGGATACGTCTACTCTTCCTACCTTCACCCCCATGCGCCACGACTTCGACTACATCATTATCGGCTCCGGTTTCGGCGGTTCGGTCAGCGCCCTGCGGCTGTCGGAAAAAGGCTACAAAGTGCTCGTTATTGAAAAGGGCAAATGGTACCGGGCGGAGGATTTTCCCCGCACCAACTGGCAGTTTTCCCGCTGGTTGTGGCTGCCGTCGCTGCGTTGGTTCGGTATCATGAAGATTACCATTTTCCGGCACGTGGGGTTCATCACGGGTACTGGAGTGGGCGGCGGCTCGCTGGTGTATGCCAACACGCTGCCGGTGCCCAAACCGGCTTTTTTCCAATCGGGTAGCTGGGCCGGCCTGGCCGACTGGCAAACTGAACTGGCCCCTTTTTACGAGAAGGCCCTGCGCATGCTGGGCGCCGCGAAAAACCCCGGCCTTTACGATGGCGAACACGCCCTGCAGGAACTGGCCCGCGTCATCGGGCGCGAAGAACACTTCGATGCGACCAGGGTGGCCGTGTATTTCGGCCAGTCCGGCAAAACCGCGCCCGACCCGTATTTCGACGGTAAAGGCCCCGAACGCGCCGGCTGCACCTTCTGCGGCGCCTGCATGACCGGCTGCCGCCATAACGCCAAAAACACCCTCGATAAAAACTACCTCCACCTGGCGCAACAACTGGGCGCCGAAATCCTGGCCGAACACGAGGTGTTCGACGTGCGCCCGCTGGGCAAAAGCGATGGGTCGGAGGGATACTCGGTGCATTTCCGGCCGTCCACGCGGTTTTTTAAATCGCCGAAAACGCTGCGCGCCAAAGGCGTCGTGTTCGCCGGCGGCGTGCTGGGTACCGTGAAATTGCTGTTAAAACTCAAACAAACCTCCCTGCCGAATCTCTCCGAAAAAGTTGGTCAGGACGTACGCACCAACAACGAAAGCCTGATCGCCATCACCAGCCTCGACAACGGCCGCGATTTTTCAAAAGGGCTGGCCATCGGCGCCATCCTGCACACCGACGCCGACAGCCACCTCGAACTCTGCCGCTACGGGGCTGGCTCCGGCGCCTGGCGCATGACGTTCCTGCCCTTCGTTTCCGGCAAAAACATGGTCATTCGCCTCTTTAAAATGTTCGGCGACCTTATGGCTCATCCATTGACGTATGTCAGATACCTGCGGGTTAAAGACTGGGCTAAAAATTCGGTGGTCATGTTGTTCATGCAAACGCTCGACAGCACCCTCACTTTTACCCGCGGGCCGCTGGGCGGCATGCGCAGCGCGGTGTCCGGTGCGGAAAAACCCACGGCCTTCATCCCCCGCGCCATCGA
>JAKLJF010000013.1:6977-7528 GCA_023151335.1 Thermoanaerobaculia bacterium
CGAACTGGCCCGGAAATTCGAAAAGATCATGCGCGGTAAAGCCATGGCCTTCGGCCTCACACCCCTGGCCGGCATACCCGGCACGGCACATATTTTGGGCGGCGCGGTCATGGGCGACAGCCCGGCCTCGGGCGTGATCGACCGCGACAACCGGGTGTTCGGCTACGACAACCTCCTGGTGTGCGACGGCGCCATGATCTCGGCCAATCCGGGGGTGAATCCATCCCTGTCCATCACGGCCATCGCCGAGTTGGCAATGAGCAAGGTGCCGGAAAAGAGGTGAAAATCAACAAATCAACCAATACATTTACGGCATGAAATTCGGCTTTATCATCGATAACCGTAAATGTATCGGTTGCCACGCCTGCACCACCGCCTGCAAAAGTGAGCACGAAGTACCGGTCGGCGTGTTCCGCACCTGGGTCAAACAGGTGGAAAAAGGTACATTCCCCGATACCCGGCGCTTGTTTTCCGTACTGCGCTGCAACCACTGCTCCGACGCGCCCTGTGTGGAGATTTGTCCCGTAGAGGCTTTATACTACCGCCCCGAC
>JAKLJF010000013.1:7538-17384 GCA_023151335.1 Thermoanaerobaculia bacterium
TGTCGATTTCAATAAAGACCGCTGCATCGGCTGTAAATCCTGCATGCAGGCCTGCCCTTACGACGCGCTGTACATCGACCCCGATACCCGCACGGCGGCCAAATGCAACTATTGCGCCCACCGCGTGGACGTGGGCCTCGAGCCCGCCTGCGTTGTCGTCTGTCCCGAACACGCCATCATTTCCGGCGATATGGACGACCCCCATTCCGAGATCAGCCAGACGCTCGCCCGCCATCAGACTACCGTACGCAAACCGGAAAAAGGCACCATACCCAACCTGTTCTACATCGAGGGCGACGCGTTTTCCCTCACGCCAACCGCGGCCGCCCAACCTGAAGGCAACCTGTGGAGCGCCCAAACACGGGGCGTGGGCCACTTCGCCCGATACACCGAACGCCTCGCCTGGCAGGGCGAAGACCTGGTGAAAGAACTGCTGGAAAAAAGCGGCAACGCACTGGAGGTGCCCGCCGGCGAATCGTTCACGCCGCAAAAAAGTATTGAAGTGCTGACCGGTAAAGGCGCCAAACGGGTGTATAACGCTCCGGACAAAGGCCTGCTCTGGGGCTGGGAAGTGCCCGCCTACGTAACCACCAAGGCCGTGGCTTCCGGCGCCTTTCTGGTACCCATGCTCGCCCTCACGGTGCAGAAAGGCCATGAATTTGACTGGCTGATCAACCTGTTCACCGGCATTGTGATCAGCCTCGTTTTTCTGATCGCCACCACGGCATTGCTCGTAAAGGATCTCGACCAGCCGCGCCGCTTTTTATACGTACTTCTGCGCCCGCAGTGGAAATCGTGGCTCGTACGCGGCGGTTATGCGCTCACTGTTTATGGGGCTTTGCTTACGCTGACCGGGGTCGCCATCAGACTTGGCGGCGGCAGGGTGTGGGGGGCTATTTTGCCCTGGGCAGCCTATTCGACCGCACTTGCGGCCATTGTCGCCGCGGTGTACACCGCATTCCTGTTTGCCCAGGCGCGCGGGCGCGACTTCTGGCAAAGTCCGATCCTGCCCCTGCACATGCTGACGCACGCCTTCATGGCCGGCGGAGCCGTATTTATCCTGTTGGACGGACTCGGTCTGGCGGAAACCGGCAATTTCGCGGCCTGGGTGCTGCTGGTGTCCCTGTGTACCAACCTGCTGGTGCTGCTGGCCGAACTCACGATCACCCACCCCACGGCCGATGCCAAAGCCGTGGTGCGGATGATCGTGAAGGGCCGCTACCGCAACCGTTTCCGGTGGGCGGTGATGGGCGGAAATGTACTGCCGCTGCTCCTGCTGATCACGGCGCCGGCCTCCTGGCCTGCAGCGACGGCGATCGCCCTGCTGACCATTTCCGGCATTTATCAGATCGAAAAGATTTGGGTGGAAGCGCCGCAGCGGATCGCGTTGAGCTGAATCCTACAGCTGCTTCGGCGCCGGTACCGCGTTTTTGATCGGTTTTACCGTTTTCAGATAGGCATAAATGGCCTTCAGGTCGTCGTCGGTCATGTTGCGGTACAAGGGCCAGGGCATGGGCGGCAGGATGGGGCGGGTGCCGTCCATGCCTTTGTTTTTGCCTTCGCGGATGGCTTTGAGAAATTGCGCTTCCGTCCAGGCGCCCATACCCGTGTCGTCGGGCGTGATATTGGCCGCATACGAAACGCCCCAGGGACCGGCCGCGGCAGTCATACCCGGGCTGAAAATAGCCACGTGCTGTTCGGCAATCATTTTCTTTTTGTCATCCGTGGCAAAGGGTTCGTCGGCGGGATGGCCCATGAAACGGCGCGTCATGTCGGGCTCCGGTCCATGCGGGCCCATATTTTTGGGGGTGTGGCAGTCGTCGCAGCCGAGGATAGACACTAAGTACTCGCCGCGTTTCACGGGGTCTTCTTTGGGCGCTTCGGGTGCAGTGGGATTGCCGGCTTCAGCAGTTTGTTGCTGACAGTTGCTCAGGGCGACCAGAATGGCGGCAAGGCCAAGTGCAAAAAACAAGGGCGTTTTCATCGTATAAAATTTGAATGTGAGTGTGTGTGCAGGTTCAAAAGGTTTTTTCGGGGCTTGTTTTCAGGTGAAATCCCATCGCGGGCGTATCGCCCCGGCCGTCCTGACAACTGCTAAGGCCGGCAAGAAAAAGCAGGGAAAGCGCAAGCGCAAAGAGTTTGACTTTTAAAACGTTGTTCTTCATTGCTCAGGCAAATTTTTAGTTTAACGGAAAAAGGCAGCCCATCCCAAGCCATCGGGAACCCGTGGAAATCCCACCATACCGACGGTGGGACAGACTGCGGTATGCGGCTCTGCCCTTGCGGCAAAGCCCTTTTGAAAAAAAATGAAAATGCGGTTGTTAGTTGGCCAGGGCCAGGGGAGTGTTTTGTTGCGGCACGCAACCCGCGAGGAAAGACCGGGGGTTTTCACCGGTAAATTCCTTAAAATCGCGGATAAAATGTGATTGATCGGCGTATCCGAAATGGTAGCTGATCTCTGTCCAGGTAGCGTGGGGGTGCCGCTGCACGTAATCGTAGGCGCCTTTGAAGCGCACAATGCGGCCGTAGGTTTTCGGGCTGATGCCGATATTGTCCTGAAAAGCGCGTTGCAACTGCCGTTTGCCCACGAATACCTTGCCGCACAGCTCGTCAACGGATTGTTGTCCTGCCGCCATGCGGATGTACTGCATGGCTTCCGGGAAATAAAAACGTCCGCGTTGGGTGTACATGGCCGCCCGGCGCCGGAAAAACGCGGCGGCGATCTGTACCCGGTGTTCGTTGGCCGGCGCTTCCCGGATGCGCTCCGCCAGGTCGCCGAGGCAGGGGCCGAAAAACGCGTGCAATTCCGCGTAACTGTCCACCAGCTCGGCGATGGGCAGGTTGAACAAGGTGACGAACGTTTCCGGTTTGCAACTGATGCCAAACAATCCCGTACGGCCCCGCAACCTGAACATGACCGGTTCAAGGTGTATACCCCCGATAAACGATTCCGGAAAATCAATCTCCCGCCCGGCCATAATACCCCTGTGGCTGCTGTACGGCGGCACGTGGAAGATCATTTCTACCAGCCCGGAGGCCAGGCAGTATTGCCACGACGATAACCCGGAGGCCGGGCCGTCGGCATGAACATACCAAAAGGAGTCAATGTAGGGCTTCAAATCGGCGGGGACAGCAAAATGACGGGTAGCGATTTTCATTTTCTTTTCAAATTTCAGGACAAAGATCGGGGGAGGTAAGGGATGCGGGATTGGAAAAAAGCGACATTTTTATGGGATGTGTTAAAGGGAAACTTGTAATACCTGGTAGGACGCACAAAACTATGATGCTGGTCGCAATTATAAGCGTTAAACCTTTCCCGTTAAGTTTATTTTCGATCTTTACCCCAAAACAAAAAATTCCGCCCTATCCAGCAACGATTCATGCCGTCCATTATTGAAAAACTCGCCGAATCCCTCGGACTCATCCCCGACCTCCACAAACCGCAAACCGGCGACCCGCTCGAACGCCTGCAACCCGGCAGTGCGCTCACCCAGTACCCGCCTCCCGAGCGCTGGCACGACTGGACGGAATACGAGGCCAAAGCCTGGCCGCGCCGCGAAAAAAAGACCTACGACATTGTGCCCACCACCTGTTTCAACTGCGAATCGGCCTGCGGACTGCTGGCCTACGTGGATAAAGCCAATGGTCAGGTGCGCAAGTTCGAAGGCAATCCTTATCACCCCGCCTCCCGCGGGCGCAACTGTGCCAAAGGGCCTGCCACGATCAACCAGATCACCGACCCCGACCGCATCCTCTACCCCCTGCGCCGCGGCGGCAAACGCGGCGACGGCCAGTGGGAGCGCGTCAGCTGGGACGAAGCGCTCGACGACATCGCCGGACGCATCCGCGGGGCATTGCAGGAAAAACGCCACAACGAGATCGCCTACCACGTGGGCCGGCCCGGCCATGAAGGCTACATGGACCGCGTGCTTCAGGCCTGGGGCATCGACGGGCACAACTCCCACACCAACATCTGCTCCTCGGGCGCCCGATTTGGCTACGCCATCTGGCACGGCTACGACCGGCCTTCGCCCGACCATGCCAACGCGCGCGTCATCCTGCTTATCTCGGCCCACCTCGAATCGGGACACTACTTCAACCCCCACGCCCAGCGCATCATCGAGGGCAAAATGAACGGCGCCAAACTGATCGTGCTGGATCCGCGCCTGTCTAACACCGCCAGCCTGGCCGACCACTGGCTGCCCACCTACCCTGGCACGGAGGCCGCCGTGCTGCTGGCCATGGCGAAAGTGATCCTCGACGAAGGCCTGTACGACCGCGACTACCTGGAAAACTGGGTCAACTGGCAACAGTGGCTGGAAAGCGCGTTCCCGGGCACGCCCGTTGTTTTTGAGCACTTTATAGAAAAAATGCGCGAGGCTTACGCGGAATACACCCCCGAATTTGCCGAACGGGAAAGCGGTATAAAAGCGGCCACCATACGCGAGGTGGCCATGGAGATCGGCAAGGCCGGCTCGCGCTTTGCCTCGCACAACTGGCGCTCGGCCGGCTCGGGCAACCTCGGCGGCTGGGCCGTGGCCCGCTGCCTGCATTTCCTCAACGTGCTCACCGGTTCCGTGGGCACGGAAGGCGGCACCAGCCCCAACGACTGGAATAAGTTCAAACCCACGTTTTTCGACCAGCCGCCGGCGCAGAAACTATGGAACGAACTGCATTTCCCGAAGGAATACCCGCTGGCGTTTTTCGAAATGTCGTTCCTGCTGCCCCATTTCCTCAAGGACAAACGCGGCAGGCTCGACACCTACTTTACCCGCGTGTTCAATCCCGTGTGGACTTACCCCGACGGCTTCGTGTGGATGGAAGCCCTCAGTGACGAACAGGCCGTGGGCTGCCACATCGCCCTCACGCCCACCTGGAGCGAAACGGCTTATTTTGCCGATTACGTGCTGCCCATGGGCCACGCCTCCGAACGCCACGACCTGAACAGCTACGAAACCCACTCCGGTACCTGGATCGCTTTCCGGCAACCCGTGCTGCGCGAAGTGGCGCGCCGGCAGGGTAAAGACGTTCGCTTCACGTACGAAGTAAATCCCGGCGAGGTGTGGGAAGAAGACGAGTTCTGGATACAACTTTCCTGGCGCATCGATCCCGACGGCTCGCTGGGTATCAAAAAACACTTCGAATCGCCCTACCGTCCCGGCGAGTGCGTTACCGTCGACGAATACTACCAGTACATCTTCGAGCACACCAAAGGCCTGCCCGAAACCGCCGCCCGCGAGGGCCTGTCTGCTTTGGAATACATGCGCAAATACGGCGCTTTTACGGTGGAAAAATCGGGTTACAAAAAGAACGAAACGCCTTTGAGCGAAAAAGACCTGGAGGGCGCCGCAACCGATCCGAAAACCGGCCTGATCAGTAAAAACGGCAAAACCATCGGCGTGGAAGTGAAGGGCAAAGCCTGCACGGGTTTCCCGACGCCCTCCCGCAAACAGGAGTTTTTCAGCCCGACCCTGCGGGACTGGAAATGGCCGGAATACACCATTCCAACGTACATCAAAAGCCATATCCATGCGGATGAGATCGATTATGAAAAAGGCGAGTTCCCGCTGCTGCCCACTTTTCGTCTGCCGGTGCTGATCCACTCCCGCTCGGGCAACGCCAAATGGCTGTACGAGATCGCCAACCGCAATCCGATCTGGATGCATCCTTCCGATGCCGGACGCTTTGGCCTAAACACCGGCGACCTGGTGCGCGTGAACACGGAGATCGGCTATTTTGTCGACAAGGTTTGGATCACCGAGGGCATGAAACCCGGCGTACTGGCCTGCTCGCACCACCTAGGCCGCTGGCGCCGCCCGCAGGACGCCCCCGGCAACCGTTGGGCCACCGCCACCGTCAACATCGAATCCGACGGCCGCGGCGGCTGGCGCATGAAGACGCTCAAGGGCATCACGCCGTTTAAAAGCGCCGACAAAGACAGCGCCCGTATTTTCTGGAGCGACGGCGGGGTGCATCAGAACATCACCTTCCCCGTGCATCCCGACCCGATTTCGGGTATGCATTGCTGGCACCAGAAAGTCCGGGTGGAAAAAGCCCATGCCGGCGATCAATACGGCGATATATTTGTTGACACGAATAAAAGTATGGACGTGTACCGCCGCTGGCTCGATATGGCCCGCCCGGCGCCGGGGCCCGGCAACCTGCGCCGGCCGCTGTGGATGAAACGGGCGTTGCGGCCGGCGGATGAGGCGTACCAATTTTAAATGTAAAATGGACATCCGGCAATACCTGAAAACGCAGTTGCACCATATTGTCGAGGAGGTGAAAATGACCCTCCCGGATGACATCCATTTTGACTTTCGCAAGCACGTTCTTCCGCTTTTTTTCCCCTTCCTGGCCTGGAAAGACGAACTGAAAAACCGCGAGACGCTGAAGGCCGACTTTATGGCCGGAATCATCGGCGCGGTTATCGTGTTGCCGCAGGGTATTGCCTTTGCCATGATCGCCGGCCTGCCGCCGATGTACGGCTTGTACACGGCCATGATCACGCCGATCGTGGCGGGATTGTTCAGTTCGTCGCGGCATGTGGTGTCGGGGCCGACGGCGCCTATTTCCATCGTGGTGTTTGCCGCCGTGAGCAAACTGACGGAAGTCGGATCGCCGGACTATATCGGCAAGGTGCTGTTTCTCACCTTTATGGCGGGCGCCATTCAACTGGCGCTGGGTCTGGGGCGTATGGGGCGGTATATCAGTTTTGTGTCGAATTCCGTGGTGGTAGGTTTTGCCGCCGGCGCCGCCGTACTCACCGTCACCAACCAGATGCGCGGCGTACTGGGCATCGACATCTCTTCCCGGGCCGCTTTCCTCGAAACCTGGGAACAAATTCTGGCGCATATCGGCGGTATCAACTGGGCGGTATTTTTTGTGGCAGCTTACACCCTGATCATGGCTGTGCTGGTGCGGCGCTACGCGCCTAAATCGCCCCACCTGCTCGTAGCCCTGGCCTCCGGCACCCTGCTGGCCTGGATGATGGGCGGCCCCCTGGCCGGCATTCCGTTCGCCGATGCCATCCCGAGACAATTGCCGGCCTTCTCCTTACCCGGCATCACGGCGGGCAATTTTCACAGCCTGCTGGGCGAAGCGTTCGCCATTGCCATTTTGGGTATTATCCAGACCGTAGCCGTGGGCCGCGCCATCGCGGTACAATCGGGCCAGCCGATCGACGGCAACCAGGAACTGATCGGGCAGGGCTTGTCCAATGTGACGGGCAGTTTTTTCTCCTGCTACGCCGGCTCCGGTTCCTTTACCCGCTCGGGACTGAACTACGAGGCCGGAGCCCGTACGCCCATGTCCGCCATTTTTGCCGCGCTGGTATTGATGGTGATCGTGTTGTTGTTCGCGCCTTATGCCCGCTTTTTACCCACACCGGCGTTCGGCGGTCTGATCCTGCTCATCGGCTGGGGGCTGATTGATTTCAAACATATCCGCGAAATCCGCAGGGCCAGCAAGCAGGAAAACCTGATCCTCGGCGTGACGTTTTTTGCTACCTTGTTTGCCGAATTGCAACTGGCCGTTTTCCTTGGCGTGTTGTTGTCGCTGTTCTTTTTTCTGAAAGAAACCTCGGAGCCCAACATCGCCGTGATGGCCCCAGACTCGGAGCACCACCGCCACCAGTTCATCAACGTTATCCGCAAACCGGTGCCGCAGTGCCCCCAACTGAAAATTATCCGCATCGACGGGCACCTGTATTTCGGCGCCATCGACCACATCTCCGCTATCCTGCGCGACATGCGCAAAGGCCCCGAAAAACACCTGCTCATCATGGCCAACGGCGTCAACTACGTCGACCTCGACGGGGCCGAGTGGCTGGCCCGCGAAGCCGCTTTCTGGCGCAAAAAAGGCGGCGGCCTCTATATTATCCGCCTGAAGATCATCGCCCAGGACGTGATGGAAAGCGGCGGCTTTATGGACGAGATCGGCCGGGAAAACTTTTTCATGTCCAAAACCGACGCCCTGTCGGCTATTTACAAAAAACTCGACCGGGATATTTGCCGGGCCTGCCCCTACCGGGTGTTTCTGGAGTGCGAGAACGATACGGCGCTGCCGGTGATCAAACGGCCGGGGTTGAGGGGGAGTACGATCGTGTGAGGCAAAGCAGCTTTTCGAAAAATAACGTGTCTAAATACCAGACCAAACGCATCCTTTCTGTTTGAACCACAACTTTTTCCACCGTTCAAACACCACCACCGACTACCCGCATGCTGTCCAACTACCTCCTCATCGCTGCCCGCAACCTCGCCCGGCAACGGGGCTACGCCCTGGTCAACACCCTCGGCCTGGCCATCGGCCTGGCTGCCGCACTGCTCATCCTGATGTACGTACGCGACGAACTCAGCTTCGACACGCACCACCCCCGGGCCGCGCAAACGTACCGCATGGGCTGGCGCATCCAGGCGCCCAACGGCGAAACCAACGCCTTCGGGGCCGTCCCGGCGGGTTGGGATAATTACATTAAAAACACCTACCCGGGCATCGAAAAAATCGGCGGTTATTCGGCCGAGGGCATGCCCACCACGATCCATTACCCGCAAGCTGACAAAAAAATACTCACGGAAGACATCATCTGGGCCGAGGCAGGGCTGTACAATATCCTGAAAATCGACGTGGAACAGGGCGACCCCGTGGCGCCGCTGAAGGAGGTAAATGCCATCATGCTCTGTGAAAGCGCGGCCCGGGAATTATTCGGCGACGAAGACCCGGTCGGGAAAACGCTCAAAGTATCGCACACCTGGACGACCCGGGGCCAGAAACTCGACCTGATGATAAGCGCCGTGTACGAAGACTTCCCTTCCAACACGCATATCAACCCCAAATACATCTGCAACATCCTGGCCCTGAAAACCGCGATACCCGGTATCGACAACATGCTGAACAACTCGATGGGCGGAGAACAGGAGAATTATTTTACCAGTTCGCTTTTCGTGTGTCGCGACGACAACCAATTGCCGCTCATCCAGGCCGACCTGCAACGGCGGGTCGACACCCTCGCCCGCCGCTTCGATCCCAACCTGAAAGTGACGCCCATCATCCGGAAGATCACCGACGTGCATTTCGATCAGGACATCGACTGGGCCACCAACCACAAATCGGCCAACCGGAAATACATCTCGGTGTTCGTCACCATCGCCCTGCTGATCCTGCTCGTCGCCTGTATCAACTACATCAACCTGGCCACGGCCCAGTCGGCCGGCCGGGCCAAAGAGATCGGCTTGCGGAAAACCTTCGGCGGCCTGCGCAAACAGTTGTTTTTCCAGTTTATGACCGAATCGTTCCTCATGGTGACGGGCGCCATGTTCATTGCCTTGTTGCTGGCCATCCTTTTCCTCTCGCCATTCAACGCCGTCACGGGCAAACATTTTTCCGTGGCGCATTTGTTCAGCGGGCAAATGGTGCTGCTGGCCGGCGGCATCGTAGCCCTGGTGACGCTGCTGGCGGGCAGTTACCCGGCCCTGTTCATTTCCGGCTTCCAGCCGGTGACGGTGCTCAAGGGGAAATTCGCTTTCCGGAAAGGCTCCAACTCCCTGCGGCAGGTGCTCACCACGGTGCAGCTTTGTGTGGCCGTCACGCTGCTGGCCGGCTCCGCGGTAGTGGTGCGGCAAATGAACCTCATGCGCGAGTCGAAACTGAATGAAGCGGGCAAACAGATCGTTTCCATCCGCTACGGCGGCTTTAACGAAGCAGCCACCGACCTGGAGTACGGCCGGTTCAAACGACTGGTGCAGCAAGACCCGGATATTCAACTTGTCACCCTGGCCAACCACCTGCCCCGGCTCGATTATTTCGGCCCGATCAGCATGCAAATGCAATTTCCGGAACTAAGCGAAG
>JAKLJF010000013.1:17482-19602 GCA_023151335.1 Thermoanaerobaculia bacterium
GAGCAACACGAGTGGTTCCAGTTGAACGGTGATTTCGATTTTCCCAAAACCTTCGGCATGCAACTCATCGCCGGCCGCGACTTCGACCACAACCGCCCGGCCGATACCTCGGCGGTACTGCTCAACCGTGCCGCCGTAAATGCCCTGAACCTGACACCGGAAACCGCCGTGGGCAAAACCGTCGTCCGGCCCGAATTGTCCCTGACCTACGGCCCGCCCGACAGCACCCGCCTTCCTCGCCCGCCAACGCATCCGGGAGATCGGCATTCGCAAGACCCTCGGCGCCAGCGAGCGGCAAATCCTGGGCCTGCTGCTCCGCGTATTCGGCAAAATACTGCTGATTGGCTGCATCGTGGGCATACCCGTGGCGTTGTACCTTGCCGGGCGTTGGCTGCAAAACTTCGAATACCGCACACCGTTGTCCGTATTCGTGTTTGCCGGCGCCGTGGGCGCCATTGCCCTGATCACGCTGGTTACAGTGGGCTACGAATCGCTGCGGGCGGCGATGGTGAATCCGGTGAAGACGTTGCGGAGCGAGTGAGGGGAAGGGTGTAGGAGCAGGCAACTGCGCCTGCCCAAACCGGTGGTGCTGTACGTCAGCCAGAGCCGTACGATGGAATTCAGGAACTGGATGGAAGATTGAATCAATATCCGTCCCGCTGATTTTCATAAAAGGCCGCCAGGAGGGCTAAAATGACCGGGAGGAAACACGGTAAATAAAAAATTGCGGCGCATTTACCTCAATATGTATTTATACTTGTGGTATAGATGCCGCAATTTTAACAAGATTTCAGCAACAATCCGGAATTGTCTTGTCCGGCCAAAGGAGATTTTTGTATAAATTCGCATTAAATCGTTGAAGCGGGCTGCCCCGTAGTTTCATGGCTATGGACGATATCGAATCGGGACTTGACCGGCAGATTCCGCTTTGGCCATTCGGATTTTTATATTAAGCGGTGCTTTTAAACCGGCGGGCGTAAAAACCGTCTAACGCCCATACGAGCGTCTTGCGCGTTCGTAGTGATCCATCCATGCCGTGAATTTCAAGGTCTGTAATGTACTACTTTACCCTGCGGGCCAATGGGGTGGTACAGACGCAGAAGGTGGTGGTGAAGCCGTATCAGATTCATCCATTATATGAGCAACATGACAAGACTGTACTGCTTTTCCTTGATTTTACTGATCCTCTGGTCCTGTACTAAATCGGAAAGCCCTGCGGGGACGGCCTACCGCACCACCAAAAACATCAGTTACAACGGCGTCAACGTAAATGTGGTCATTGACAAACCGCAAAACGATGCGGTAGACGTGCTCATCGTGTATCACGGAACGGTGACCTTCGACTATAAAATCCTGGATGCCGCCAACAATACCCTGGATGGATTTAAGCGGATACTCCTTCGCACGGATATGATGATCGTCAGTGTGGCCTACCCTGAGGAGAATTTGTTGATGGGCGACAATCTGCTGCACGCCGAAGCCGCATTGTTATGGGTAAAAAACAAAGCCGGCCAGGAATTGGGCATAACGGTCAAAAAAATATTTTTGGGCGGCCATTCGCAGGGAGGCTATCTGGTTACGCGTCTGAACACCCTGCATCCAACCGATGGCGTGATTGCCAACGGCCCGGGGCCCCTGAATTTGATTTATCGTTGCCAACTGGAAGAAAATGGCCAAATCCAAAACAGTATTGCCTGTACTTTATTGAAAAATACGTATGGAACCATCACGGCAAATCCGGACGCTTATTTCCAAAGGTCACTGTTAAACTTTACCAATGGATTCAAATCCGATATACTGTTTGTGCAAGGGCTGAACGACAGCCCCATACAGATGTACTCCTGGCCGGTATTCAAACAAGACGTTTCCGCTTGCGCCAATTGTCAGGATGTTCAGTTTTTGGAGTTGCCCGGCGTTGGTCATGCGGCCCTCTTTGAAAGCGCGCAGGCAGCGGTGGTATTCAATGATTTTATCAACGCCAGATAAAATGCTGCGTCCAGTGGCCAGCATAGACTTGCTCCTCGGCGGGCCAGTTCGTAGTTGGGCACTAGGGGGTTAAAGTGGTGGCCGGGACTTCGACCACAAGCGCCCAGCCGACACCCCGGCCGTACTGCTCAACC
>JAKLJF010000140.1 GCA_023151335.1 Thermoanaerobaculia bacterium
CTGTTGTGGTTTTCCGGGAAAAAAACGCTGGAATTCTCTCCCGCGGCCGCTGCTGCCGGACATCGCTGGCAACTGATACCCGGGCCCGCACTACCTGATATCAGGGGATTGTTTCTCTACCTGCGTCAGTTTGGAGAGACCCCGAAAACGGCTTTCGATTCGACCGCTATTTACTGGCTCGGGCTGCAGCGCGACACCCTGATTCGTTTGCCCTTTCAGCAAGTCCCGGCCTTTTACGACACTACCCTGCGCTACGCTTTTTTTCAAACGGGCTCGCGCTATTACCCCGAAGAAGAGCAGTATTTCCCCACTTTTCACCGCTTCGACACCCAATCCGGGGCCATTTTGCCCGGCGTCCCCGACCCGCGCCTGCGGGAGCCCTGGTGCCTGTTCCGTTGCGATCCCTGGGACGAACGCCCCTGCCTGGTGGAAAAATGGACGCGGCAGCAATCGAAAAATGGAATGACGAACGCCGGTTTTGAAGGCATCAGACTTTCCGACGGCAGTTTCAGGCACTTCGATCTGCCGCGGGTCAAAACATGGGATCAGGAAACCGCCGATTCCGCGTGGACGGATGCCATGATTTTTCAACATGCCGGCCCGGGCAAAAACCTGTTTTTCAGCACGGGCCAAGCCTTGTACATGGTAGCGAAAACAGGCGACGCCAGGGCCGTTTACCAGGGATCGGCGCTGTATCAATTCGGCGCCTTCCCGAATGGCGCGGGCTTTTGGTACAGCCAATCCGACGAAGATGTACGCCGGCTGGGTTATCAGACCGGTAATCTGTACTTATTTGGCGCTTCCGGGAAGGCGCGCATGGATATGTTCGCGCTGTTACGCCGGGAGCAAAAGAACCCGCTTTATGAAGCGCGTGAAGTTTTTGGCGTCAATATGATGGATGTTGCCGGTTTTCTGCCTTCGCCTGTGCGGCTTTGTAAAATATGGCAGGGTTTTATGCCCAAACAGCCGGGCGCGCAGGACAAAAATCCCGCCGCCGGCCAATCCCGGGCGGATTTCCGGTCTTCCCGGGGCATGGAGCCTTTACCCATGGACAGGATAGAGCGCCGGGCCCTGCTGTACCAGGACGGGCGCTTAATTTTTGTCGATCTTTCTTTCCGGGGCAAACACGAATCCGATTTTGAAACCCTGCTTTTCCACCCTTCCGGCGCCATTTTGGCACGGGATTGGCGTTCGGGAAATTTGAGGTGGTGGGGGTTTGAAATTCCCGGTTGAGTTTTTTTGCCGCTGTTGTGTCAAAAGTCTTTTACTATAAACCCGCGACAAATTTTTCACCACGGAGGCACGGAGGCACGGAGAATAAAACTCCGTGTCTCCGTGCCTCCGTGGTGAATTAAAATAATCTACGGCGGGAAAAATTTAGCATACCCTTTGACACAAACCCATCTCCGTGTCCCCGCGGTAAAAACCTTAACTTCGCGCCCCAACCAGAAACCCTCAAACCTTTTCATCAACGTATCCCGTAATCATGCACTTTTTGCGTCTGCCGCTGTTTGTCCTGCTGCTCCTGCCCTGTATGCTCCCGGCCCAAACGAGCGGCTGGGATTTTATCCGCGAGAACAACTTCGTACAGGCGCGCCCGGCCTTCGAAGCGGCGCTGGCGCAAAACCCCAATGATGAGGCGGTGCTGCTGGGCCTGATTTTTCTTGCGGAGACGATCCGCGACCATGAAAGTTATGAAAAGTACGCCAACCAACTGCTTGATGCGCATTGGACACCCGAATACGTATGGCTGTTTCAGCACCTGTTCAAAGGCACGCCGGAAGAAGCGCTGCGCCGCGCTGCCGGCAACAGCACTCTGAGCGCCTGGGCGCAGCAACAGGCCGATACCCTGTTCAAATACCGCCGTTTTGCCGAAAGCGCGGCCCTGCGCACTTCCATACTGCCCGACTGGAACTGGTCGGTTTGCGGCCCTTTTACCAATATT
Source organism: Thermoanaerobaculia bacterium (assembly GCA_023151335.1). Taxonomy (GTDB): domain Bacteria; phylum Bacteroidota; class Bacteroidia; order Chitinophagales; family Saprospiraceae; genus M3007. The sequence goes on from JAKLJF010000140.1 coordinate 1,946, forward strand.
GCCGGCAGCGGTTTCGTGGAGGCGGCGCCGCCGGAAACGCGGTCTTTTTCCTGGCAGGACTCCTTCCTGAACGATCAGAAAATCCCCTTGCGCTGGCTCCGGCGGCTGCAACGGAAACCCGGCGCGCCGGTCGGTTTCGACGACCTGCCGCAAAATGGCGAACCGGGCGTCTGGTACGCCAATACTTTTATCGACGTGCCCACTGCCCGCGGCGTGGCCCTGCGCGTCAGCAGCGCCGAGCCGGTAAAGGTCTGGCTCGATGACCGGATATTGTTCGAACGCTCCCGTCCGGTTGCCGCCGGCGAATGGGATCAGGAAATCCTGCTCTTTGAACTACCGGCCGGCAAACACCGCCTGCTGGTAAAAATCGCCGGTTTCCCGAAGGAATATGCCGGCTCCCGTATCCGGCTGGAATTCAACGACCTGGGCAATAACGGCGACTACGACTACGAACCACAATACGAGGGTTTGGCCGATAATGCTCCCCCGGCCCTGGAAGCCCAAAGCGTTTTTGCCCTGCGTTTCACCGATCCCGCCACCGGGGCGGCGTTCCCGGACGTCGTGTCGGCCTGGGAAGCGCCTTATCAGCCGGCCTCCCGCCCATGGAACGCCGTTGTGGAAGAAAACCGCCATTTACAAACCCTGCAAGCCGCCTGGCAGGCGCACCCGCGGGCGCTTTGGCGCCTGTACCTGGTGGCCAAGGCATTCGCCAAATACGAAGCCTGGGAGGAGGGAGAGGCTTTTTTTGCCGGCTTGCCTTCCGGAACGGCGTTCCAGCGGTTTTTGCTGGCCAAATTTTACGATGCCAACGGGAAATCCGAACGCGCCGAAGCCTTGCTGAGCGAAATGGACACGAGCCTGGCGCCTACGTATGCCGAGCACTACCTGCGCCTTCAGAAGATTGACCCGGAACAGGACGAAGCGCAGTACCTCGCCGCGCTGGAACATTTGCTGCAATTGTCGCCAACCAACTGGACGCTGCTGAACCGCTACCTTTCCTTTTTAAAAGAAAAAGGCCGGCAGGAACAGGCCCGCGCGTTTTCCCGGCGGTTTTTGGAACAACATGACAGCCCAAAATGGAAAAAACGGCTGAAAAGCTATCTCGAGGCGGAAAGTTACAAACCTTCCTCTTTTAAACAGGAAACCGACCGCGAGCGGGAAAAGAAATACCGCGCGGCGCGGCAACGCCTGAAAACGATGTTCAGCCTGCCGGATTATGGTACGGTCATCCGGTATCTGAAGCAAAAAGACAAAACAGAAGAAACCCTGCGCACCTACGACGAGATTTTGTCGGCGGCGCCCTGGCTCAAATATTATCAGCGGCAAAAAGCGGCTTACCTGTTCGAAAAAGAACGGCCCGGCGAAGCGCTCCAACTCATCCGGGAATTACTGGACATACAACCCTACGATGCCGCCCTGTGCGAACTGGCCGGGGATATTTACATTGAAAAAAAGCAGGAAAAAGAAGCGCTTTCCTGGTATAAAAAAGCCCGCTTGTTTAAAGGTCGCGAAGGCTACGACCTGGCGGGAAAAATTGAAAAACTGGAAAACCGGCGCAGCTATGCCGTGTATTTTAACGCCGTCGATCTCAATGCCCTCGCGAAATCATCCGGCGTGCCGGAAATATTTGCCGGCGAAGAAGCCGTCATTACTTATTTGGGCCACCAACTGGCTTATATTCCGGAAGAAAGAAAATACCAGGCCGCGCATAAATGCGTCATCCACATCCGCAACGAGGCCGGCGCCAAACGTTGGACCGAGGCCGATCTGAGCATGCTGGGCAAGGTCACCAGTGCGCGCGTGGTCAAACAGGACGGCACTGTCAGCTCGCCCGATTTGGGCTGGGGCGGCATGGCCGTGTTCAAAAACCTGCAGGCCGGCGATGTTATTTTGCTGGAAGGCAGCAGCGAGCGCGGCGCCCCCGAAGAATTTGGCGACGACCTGCTCGGACTGGAATTCCTGTCGTGGCCGGCGCCCGTGCTGCGCGCCACTTTTGAACTCCTGCTTCCCGCGCAACAGGAATTGTACTTTGCCTTCAACCGCTTGTCGGAACAACACACGCGGCGCGATACCGGCGCTTTTAAGCTCCTGCGCTGGGAATGGAACAACATCCCCAAAATAGAAGAGGAAGAAGCCATGCCGGAAAACATCGACGCTTCCGCCTGGATCATGTACGGCGGCGCGCCCGACTGGAGCCGGGTGGTGCAATGGTATCAGCGCAAAACCTATTGCCGCACCGAGCCCAATTACGAAGTGCTGGCCAAAGCCCGCGACCTGGTGCAAACCGGTATGAGCGAACAACAAATCGTGACAACCCTGCACAATTTTATTACGAAGGAGATCAATTACTCCTACGTGCCCTTCCTGAACAGTAATTATATTCCTAAAAAACCCGGCGCCACGCTCTCAGCCAAAGTGGGCGACTGTAAAGACGTGGCCTCCCTTATGATCGCCATGTTGCGCGAACAGGGCATCCCGGCCTGGTACACCCTTGTCAGTACCCACTCGTTCAGCAACACCGAACCCCGCCCCACGCCATACGTATTCAACCACGCCATCGTAGCCTACCAAACCAGCGACGGCCGGCTGCACTTCGACGACCTGACCACCGATTATTTCCCCTCCGGCGTATTGCCCGACAGCGACAGCGACGCCTGGGGCCTGATCATCCGCGACGGCGAAACCCAACTCCGGCGCCTGCCCGATCATCTGCTTGATCCGGCTGTCTCCGGCGTCGGTATCCGCGCCGAAGCCACGCTCGATTCGATGGGTAACCTTGTTATGAACGCCGCCGTGGAGTGCCGCGGCGTAGCCGCCGGAAACTGGCGCGAAACGCTGCTGCGATCCACGCCGGAAGAACGCCTCAAAAGACTGACGGACTACTTTGGCGGCGGTGTACTCAGCCACCTCGATATCGGGTCGGCGCGCTTCGATAATCTGGACAGCATCAACGCTCCCCTCATCGCCCAGATTCAAACGACCGCCTTTCATCAAATGGATCAGGTGGCCGGCCTCTATATTTTGCCCTTGCCCTTGCCCCTGAGCACCCCCACCATCAAGGCGCTCTTTGTCGCCCGCCGATACAATAACCTCGACGCCCAGGCCTTTTTCGAGATTTCTCCCGTCCGGGAAACCGTGGATTTGTATTTTCCGCCGGGCATCACGCTCGCAGAAGCGCCCCGGCCCGTGTCGCTGGACACACGCTTCGGACGGTATTCCCTGCTTTGCGAGGCCATTCCGGGAGGACTGCGCATCCGGCGGGAAGTAAGGTTCACGCAGCGTTTTATCAGCCATGCCGACTTCCCGGCGTTCCGGCAGTTTTACCTGGATATGCTGGAGGCGGACGATGGGCTACTGGCGTTGAGGCGATAATTTTTTTCCTCCTTTCAACCACTGCATCAACCTTCGGAATTTTTTCAAAGGATGATTCCGGATAAACCGCGTAAAAAAATAGGGTGATAACCGGTATATCCACAGTGTAAACCCTTCCTTCCCACCGACAAACTGCTCTTCTTTTTTCAGGGCGATTGCCTTGATGATTTTGAACGCAGCCTTCTCAAGGGGATAACCTTCCCGGAAGCTCTGCTCCACCACGCCATGCCGGGAGCCGTCGCCCATCAGCGCGTGTGCCGTAATATCGGTTTTGATAATACCGGGAATGATAATGGTAAAAGAAATACCGGGCATCGTGATCTCGGTTCTCAAACATTCAAAAAAGCCTTGCAGCGCGTGTTTGGAAGCGGCGTAGGCGGCAGTGCGCGGCACGCCGTATTTTGCCGAGAGGCTGCTGACGGCCACGATCTGACCCTGACCGCGTTCCACCATACGTTTTAACACGGCCTTTGTAATGATCATGGGTCCGAAATAGTTGATCTTCATCAGCTTCTGGTCAATGTCAAACGTGGTATTCAGGATATAATCCCGCACGGCCAGACCGGCATTGTTGATCAGTATATCGATGGGGCCGAACAGCGATTCAGCCGCCGCCGCCCTGGCCGGCAGGGTGTCCAGCTGCTCCAGGTCCAAAGGAAGGATACGCGCATGTTCCGGATGGGGAAGATTGTTTCTGACACGCTCCAGGCCCGGTGCAGAACGGGCGGAAAGAATAAGTCGCGCGCCCAGGCTACTCAACATCCCGGCCAGTTGTTCGCCGATACCGGAAGAAGCGCCGGTGATCCACACTATTTTATGTGCAAAGTGTTTTTTCCAACGCAGGGCTTGCGAAAGAGGAGAAGTGGCTGACATCATCAGTGCAATTTAGAGCCGAAGATTAGCCTTTTTTACTTCCAGAGACAATTCTTAGGCGATGATTATCAGCACCTTGCGCACTGATTTTTGGATGGAAAGCCGGCATTGAAACAAAGTTTTCATATTTTTGTCCGGTAAAAACCCAAGACCGTGCAAACTTGTTATCCCGTACAAACGAACGCTGAGGAATATGGCTATTATTATTACCGACGAATGTATCAATTGCGGGGCCTGTGAGCCGGAATGCCCCAACAACGCCATTTACGAAGGCGGTGTGGAATGGGCCATTTCGGATGGCAACACCGTAAGAGGGGCTTATACGCTCGAAGACGGCGCCGTCGTGGATGCCCTGCACAAAAACAAACCTGTTTCCGACGATTTCTATTATATTGTGCCCGATAAATGCACCGAATGTGTCGGATTTCACGAAGAACCCCAATGCGCCGCGGTTTGTCCCGTAGACTGCTGCGTGCCCGACCCCGACCGGCCGGAAACGAATGAACAATTGCTGGCGAAAAAGGCCCGGCTGCATATGTGAGGGTTATTGGGTCATTGGGTCATTACGTCATTTCGTCATTTCGTCATTGGGTTATTAGAGGGCATTTCGTAATCGTAAATCGTAAATCGTAAATCATTTACCTTGTCATAGAAGTTTTCATGGTTCTAATAATTGCCTGCTGCCGGTAACGGTCAGCGGGCAATTTTACGTAACCTGCCCCGATGTTTCAACACGCATTTTATGCACGCCACGTTTACGAAACTTTTAAAAGTTTCGTAAACGTATTCCCGCGTACCGGTTGGCGGGTAGAATTCCCTAATTCCCGGTATTTTCAAAAATCCCTGTGTCTGGTTACAGGCGAATCTGTCGTGATTGCCACCTTTGTCCGGATTCTTTTCACCAAAACGAACGGACACCATGAAAAAACATCTTCTCCCTGTTTTACTGGCCCTCTTTCTCCCGGCAACTTTTTCCGCTCAGAACTATTGCGATTTTAACGACTGTCTGTTCTGGAATGGGCAACAAGGCCAGGCTATCGACAGTGCCACGGTGAACTATGCCACCAACCAATGGTCCATCGACGAGTGGAACAATGCCGCGGGTTGCGTCGTACCCATTGTGGACGTGCCGCAGTGCGAAAACCTCGCGCTGGAGGTGTTTTTTCCCCTATTGCCGGCGGGTGAAAAACGGCCCCTGGTGGTGCTGATCCACGGCGGAGCGTTTATCGGCGGCAACCGCGCGCAGTTCCGCAACCAGGCGCGCGAACTGGCCCGGCTGGGCTATGTGGCCGTCACGATCAGTTACCGCCTGTGCAAACGCAACAACTGCCTCACGCTCGGCTGGCTGTCGTACAACGATTCGTGGCTGACGCCTGCCGCCCTGTGCGGACTCAATTTCTGGTCCGACTTCGGCACGGGCGCCTACGTGGCCACGGTGGACGCCAACAATGCCATTCGCTTCCTGCAAAACAACGCGGCGGCCTATCACATCGACCCTGAGAACGTGATCGTCGGCGGCTTCAGCGCCGGCGCCTGGACGGCCATGCACGTCGCTTTCCTCGACCAGGACGAAGCCGACGGCATGGGCAGCTGGAAAGGAGTTTGGGGGCCTTTGAACCCGGTAAGTGGGATCAAAGGCGTGCTTTGCCTCGGTGGCGCTATGTACGACACAACTTTTATCGACCCGGATGAAAATTATATCCCGGTATTCACCGTGCACGGCACCTGCGACCCCACCGTATGCTACCGCCACGACGCGGCTTTCCATTGCAATGCCGCTTATCCTAAAATTTACGGTGGCGGCGACATCAGCACCCGCCTGCACCACAACGGAAATCCATATTACCTGTTTACCGGCCAAAACCTGGGGCACGACATTGCGCCGGCCGGCAATGCCTGGAACCTGGATATGCTGCGTTTTATGCGCGAAACGATGCTGTGCGGGCAATACACACAAAAACACAGCGTCTATCCGGTTGCGGCCGGCAACAGCGAATGCGTTACCCTGCAGGGCCCGCTGCTGCAATATTCCCATGCGCCGCACCCGCCGGTCAATCTGCCCTCCAGCGCGTTGTGGGGCGGTTTCCCGGCGCCCTGCTCGCCGGTGCCGGCCGGCGAACCGGCCCCGGATGCAGGCATCCGTATCTCTCATACCGTCACGCGGGGAGCGCCGCTGCGTATTGAAACGGCCTCCCCGGCTGTGATCAGCGTTTTTGATATGCACGGACGCCTGTTGCTCCGGGAAATAGTGGATGCCGGCGGGCTACTGGAAGTTCCGGCAGAAATGCTGGAACCGGGCGCCAACATATTGCAGGCGGAGATTCAGGGTACCGGGCGCGTATTTGTTCAAAAAATTATGCGACTGTAGAAGAGACGCTGTGCATTGAGCCGCCGCGGGCATCGCGTTGCAGACGGGGCAACAACGCCAGCAACACCACCGACCCTATCGCACAAACGCTCTCCACCACGAGCCACTGCAGGGCAAATGCGCCCGGCATGCCGTCGAGCGCGATGCTGAGCAGCCGGCCCAGCACAAAACCGCCGGTGTAAAGCGTGCCGAGGATCAGCCCTTCGCGTTGGGCACGGAAGGCGGCATACAGCCAGAACAGGGCAAAGGCCAGGTTGACGCCGCCATACAGGGCGCGAATGGAGTTGCGGGCCGTGATGTTGCCGAGTTCCACATCCACGAAGTTCATCACGGTTTGGGGGTCGGCCAGGGCTTGCAGGGCGATGTTCAGGGCCGACAAGCCCATGAGGATCAGGAAAATGCGGGAAATTTGAAAATGCGTTTTCATAACAAAACTTTTGTGTTGGTGAATCATTTGACGGCACAAAAGTCCGGGCTGAAAACACAGTAAAAATTGATCCGGATCAAGATTAATCCGCAATCCGCAATCCGCAATCCGCAATTACTTCCCTGCCCTGACCCGGCTCAGCGTTTCCGGTTTGATCCGCAGGTAGGAAGCGATATATTTCAGGGGAACGAGTTGGAACAGGTGGGGCGCCCGGGCCAGCAGGTTGTGGTACCGCTCTTCCGGCGTGGTGGTGGCGATCTCGATCTCCCGCTCAATGATGCCGGTCAGCACATAGGAAAGCAGGTCGCCCCAGAACAGCGCCACGCCAGGCCAGCGCTCGCGGGCCTGCTGGAAATCGGAGCGGCTGATGCCCAGCACGGTGCAGGGCCGCAGCGCCTGTATGGAAAAAGCGGAGGGTTGCTGGCGCACGAAAGAAGGGAAAGAACTCAGCACGTTGTTTTCGTAGGCAAATCCCACACATACTTCCTCCTCGTCGGTGGGGTAGTAGAGGCGCAGCACGCCGTCGGCCACAAACCAGATGTGTTGTTCCGTTTTGCCCGGCGCGCACAGAAAGTCGCCCCGGCGCAGGCGGCGTTGCGTCTGCCAGCGTTCGTGCAGGGCAAGGGCGGCTTCC
>JAKLJF010000141.1 GCA_023151335.1 Thermoanaerobaculia bacterium
ATCATCGCCGGCGAATGGATGCCGGTCCGGGTTTTTCACAATACGCCGGCCGGATTCGAAGAACGCACCCGCGATTATTTCGACAAACCGTATTCCGGTCTTTGGAACCGCCTGCTGGTGAAGGACATGAACGGCGACGGCGCCCCGGATATCGTGGCCGGCAATTTCGGCCTGAACAGCCAGATGAAAGCCTCTGACGCCGAACCCGCCACGCTCGTGTACAAGGACTTCGACCGCAACGGCTCCATCGATCCCATTTTGTGTTTTTACATTCAGGGTAAAAGTTACCCTTATCTCACCCGCGATGAACTGCTGGATCAGATCACGGCCATGCGCCCGCGGTTCACGAGTTATGAACAGTTTGCCAATGCCGGCCTGTCCGACATATTTACGCCGGAAGAACTGAAAGATGCCGATACGCTGCGCGTGAATTGCCTGGAAACGATTTTTTTCGAAAATAAAGGCGGACGTTTTATAGCAAAACCGCTGCCAATGGAGGCCCAGGTGGCCCCTGTTCAGGTCATTCTGGACCGGGGAAACGGCGTTCAATTGTTTGGGAACCAAAGCGCCGCGCGCCTCCGCCTGGGGCGCATGGACGCAAACTTCGGTATATTGTTGCGGTACGACGCCCTGCAGGGGTTTACGGCTGACCGGGAACCGGGCATCCGGGTCTTCGGCGATGTGCGTTCGGCATTGCCGGTGAAAACGAAGGATGAATTAAGCGATTTGATCATCATCGGCATCAACAACGCCCCCGCGGTTTATTTGTCCACATGGAAAAAATGAAAAATCATTCCATTGCCGAACTTAGCCCGCATCGCCTTACCTTCGCGCCCTGAATTTTAAAAACGGTGAATCTCGCGCTCGATATTGGCAATACCCGCGTGAAAGCGGGGCTTTTTGACGGCAATCGTTTGGTCGAGCAAGCGAATTGGACAGATTGGACGTTAGAGGAATTGATCTCGTACGGCAACCAGGCCGGGGCCGACTGCGTCATCTTTTCGTCGGTGGCTGCTCATGATCCGGCAGGTTACCGGCGTCTGGCGGAAACGTTCGCGACGGCAGTGGAACTGACCCATGAAACGCCGCTGCCTTTTCAAAACAACTACCGTACGCCGGAGACCCTTGGGAAAGACCGGGTGGCCGCGGTAGCGGGAGCGCAGGCCCTGTTTCCGGGGGAAAACTGCCTGGTGGTGGATTGCGGTACCTGCATCAAATACGATCTGCTGACCGCCGAAGGCGTTTACCACGGCGGAAACATCGCCCCCGGGGCGGCCATGCGGATAAAGGCCATGCACGTCTTTACCGCCCGTTTGCCGGAAGTTGCAGTGCGGATGCCGGAGGATTTCTGCGGTTCCAGCACCGAAACAGCGCTGCAAAACGGCGCCTTGCGCGGAGCGGTGCATGAGATCGGAGGATTCGCCCGGCAGTTCGAACAACGCGCCCGGCCCCTGCGCGTGGTGCTGACGGGCGGAGACGCGGCTTTTTTTCAGCCGCACCTGGCCCTGCCATCACTGACCCTGGAACCGCATTTGACCCTTTTTGGACTCAATCATATTTTACAATTCAATAAAAATCAATTATTTGTCCCATAAAATACGGTTAAACAACCCTTCGATGAAGTTTCAACTGAGTTTCTTTTTGCTGTTAGTAGCCGGGACCGCAATGGCCCAACCCAAACTGAATTCCCCATACTCCCGATATGGTATCGGCGACCCCGTCAACCAGTTTTTCGCGGCGCAGGCGGGCTTTGGCGGCCAGTCGGCAGCTTTTCACGATCCGTTTCACCTCAACCTTGTCAACCCCGCTTCCTACGCGCATTTGCGCGCCACCACGCTCGAGGTGGGTTTGTTCGCCAAAAACAGCGCCTATCAATCCAGCGAATCCTCGCTGAACAACTGGAGCGGCAACCTGGCCTACCTGGCCCTCGGCTTTCCGCTGCGCAGCCCTATCAACGAAGTGCTCGACCGCACCAAATCGCCCTGGCAATTCGGCATGGGCATCGCCCTGACCCCGAATTCGCTGGTAGGCTACAACGTGGAAACCCGCGACACCGTGCCCGGAATGCCGGATCTGGGCGAAGTACAAAACACCTTCGAGGGCAGCGGCGGCACCTACCGTTTTACCTGGAGCAATGCCGTGAAATACAAACGCACGGCGCTCGGCCTGAACCTCGGCTGGATTTTTGGTAAAAACACCTTCGAAAACGAAACCCTCTTCGGCGACGGACTCACCTGGGGCGACTCCTTCCCCACCTTCAACAACAACTACCGCGACGATATCCGGCTGAGCGGCTTCACCTGGAACCTGGGGCTGCAACACGACCTCGTGCTGCGGTACGCCCAGAACGACAAAGAAACGCCCACACGCTGGATCACTATCGGCGTGACCGGCGAGGGCAAGCACAACATCAACAGCACCGCCGACCGCATTTTCCTGCGCAGCCGGGGCCGCCTGTCCAACGGCCAATACCAAAACGCCGACACGCTCCTGTTCGAAACGGGCGCCCGGTACACCATCACCCTGCCGGCAAGCTTCAGCCTGGGCTTGCAATACGTGATCGCCAACAAACTGCGCATTGGCGCTCAATACCGCTACGAAGGCTGGTCGGCCTTCAAAAACGAGGCGCGCCCCGAAAACATCCGCTACCGCAACTCCTCCGCGTTTTCGGCAGGCATCGAGTTTATACCCGATTACGCCTCTTACAATAAATACCTGAAACGGGTGCGCCTGCGTGCCGGCGCTTACTACCGGCAAGACCCCCGCATCATCGACGGCGAAGGCCTCGACGACACCGGCCTGACGATCGGCCTGGGCTTCCCGCTCGTATTGCCGCGCCAACAAACTTCTTATGTAAATGCAGCCCTTGAAGCCGGCAAACTGGGCGCCGGCTCACCCGTGGAAGAAACTTATTTCCGGATAACGGTCGGGTTCACGCTGAACGACAACTCGTGGTTTTACAAGCGGCGGTTTGAGTAACGCGAACTGTTAGTTCGCGTAGTAACGCGAACTGTTAGTTCGCCTGGTAACGCGAACTGTTAGTTCGCGTGGCGTAGTGTTAATACAAAATAACCATTCGCAATACTTTACTTTACGCGAACTAGCAGTTCGCATTACTACGCGAACTAGCAGTTCGCATTACCACGCGAACTAACAGTTCGCGTTACATCCGGGACAGCAGATAATTCAGATACACCTCATCCTGATTATTGATGCCCAGCCGGTTATTGGTCAGGTGCAACAGACTGGGCAGCGCCTGATCGAGTTTGTCGCCGAATTCGGGCAGGATCATTTGGTTGCCGCGCAGCCAGCGCAGCCATTCGGGTTGGGCGGTGTCGAATTTCCCCTTTTCGAGGGCCATCCATAATTCGGAGATGGCGAGGCGTAATTCCTCGCGTTGGGGATTGAATTTTTGTTCAAAGTCTTCCTTCAAAATTTGTCGCCAGTCTGCCGGGGGATTGTCCGGCTCCGGCCGAAAAAACAATGCCATCCACTGGTCGCACAATTGGCCGAAATACCAGGCGCTTTTTTCGCGCGTCCAACCCGCGGCAAAAGCCGTGATCGTATGCAGGCGCAGCGCGTCGTACATGGCATCGCCGTAGGTGTAGGGCCGGTCGAGCCGGTCGAGCACCACGCGGGTGGAGAGGTGGAAAAATTCCTCGGCCCAGCTCATGGCTTCCGGCCCGCCAAAACGCTCGTTTTCAGGCAGGTATATCGTTCTTTCATAATCGCCCCGTCCTTCAAAATGTTCGGTACATGCCGGCGTAAGCGTTTCGGCCAGCCAACCGGCTTCGCCCCGCATCCGCAGGCGGATATGCGGGCCTTTTTCATCTTCGTACCGGATAAAAAACGCCCGGGCGCCCGCAGTGGGCCAAATGTATTTTTCCAAAAAAGGGCGCAGCGCGCGGGCCAGAAAGACGTCGGGGGTCTCCAGGGGGTAAATGTGGTAGGAAAGCCAGGTTTGCATAGGCGGCAAAGGTCTTTCTTTTTGAAAATATTCCGAATTAATTTGGAAATAAGGGTTGTTTGTTCGTACCTTTGCAGCCGCTAAAATCGCGGAGTGGAGCAGTTGGTAGCTCGTCGGGCTCAAGTTCACTCAATAGTTCTTTGATAGGATGGATACGAAGTTAAAAGGAGATATCGCTGAACAATCGGTTATCCTTCTTGCCTTGAAAAAAGGTTGGGGAGTGTCAAAACCAATTGGCGATCGACTTCCTTATGATTTGATTTTGGACATAAACGGTAAACTCGTGAAAATTCAGGTCAAATCAGCGTGGTTTGATGTATCAAAGTAAAATTATGTTGTTGACAATCGTAGGACCAAAACAAATCGTCGTCAGATGGTTCGGAGTTCCTACGAAATAAGCGATTTTGATTTTGCAGTAGTACATATCCCGGACTTGGAAGTTTTTTACGTATTTCCTTGCGAAGTATTCATTAATTACGGTTCCGAAATTCACTTAGTCGAAACCGACAAGCGGCAAAGAAAACCCGGTTCCAGGGTTTACCGCGGCGCTTGGGAACTGATTGAGCAATGGGCGGCATAATCGGAAACGATTATGTGTTTATCCCTTAAATTCGGTGAAGCCTCTAAGGATGGTAACACCGAGCCGAGTCCCGGTTAAAATCGGGACAGGTGTAGAGACTGGTAATGGGACACCCTAACGTAAAGTCGAGGGTGAAGGTACAGTCCAGACCACCAAATCCCGAGTACTCGGGAGCAACGAAAGTTGTAGTGGTAAGCATAACCCGAAGGTCGTAGGTTCAAGTCCTGCCTCCGCCACAAAATGCTGATCTAAGTAACTGTAAATCAATCAGTTACATTTCTTCCGACACGCAGGTCTGCCAAATCATTTGGCAGACCTGTTTGCGTTGGGAGAAAAAAAATGCCTACCAAGAAAGATCTCTTTCAGCCGGTTATCAAGAAGGGAATGGCCTGGTACATCGAGTATTACATCGATGTGAAGGGCAAACGCCAGCGCGTCCGCCGCAGCCGCACCAGCAACGGCACTGACCTCAACACCATCACCGATCTGGCCGAACGCGAAATGCTGGCCAAGCAGATGGTCAAAGAAATCTACGTGAACCTTTGCCCGCCGGTAATCCGTCCGGAGCAAACCCGGTTCCTCGAAGCCCTGGAACTGGCCGTTGAACTCAAGCACAGCAACAAGGCCAAAACCAATAAAACCTTTGCGGAGACCGCCCGCTGGCTGGGCGAGTTTTTCCATGCCCGCGGATGGCAAAACCTGCGCTGCGGACAAGTGGAATTCGAGCACATCCAGGCCTACTTCGACTACGCCATCGTGAAACTGAAAATCCGGAACAGCACCCACAACACCCGGAAGAACAACCTGCGCTCGCTCTTTTCCGAACTCGTGCAGCGCGGCTACCTGGAAGAAAACTTTGTGAAACGCATCCAGGATCGCCCGGAGGCCGACCCCATGCGCCGGCCATTCAGTCAAAAAGAACAACAAGTGCTGGCCCGCTACCTGATGCAGCACGACCGGCCGCTCTGGCTGGTGTACCTGCTGCTCGGCTATCTCGCCATCCGGCCCGGCGAAATCCGCGACCTGCGCATCCGGAATATCGACCTAAAAAAAGGCGTCGTGGTTTTTTCCGGGGATCAGTCCAAAAACCGGCGCAATTCGGTGGTGACCATTCCCGCACAAATCATTCCCCACCTGGCCGCTTTTAACCTGGACCAGTATCCCGAAAACTATTACCTCTTCGGCCGCGCCAAAGGCCGCCACAACCGCGACTTTCTGCCCGGACCCGAAAAAGTGGGCGTGAACACCCTGTCGAACCGCTTCCGGCAAGTGTTGCTACGCCTGCACCGGGAAGGCGCCCTGCAGCACATCAAAGGCCTGTCGCTCTACTCCCTAAAAGACACCCTGGCCCTCTACCTCCTCGAAAACGGCGTGGACGTGGAAAGCGCCATGCGGCACTTCCGGCACACCAGCCTGGAGATGTTTCAGCGGTATGTGAAGCGCCTGGGTGTGGTGAATGAAAAGATACGGGATTTGAAGGTGGAATTGCCGTGAAGGGGGGGAGGGGAATGTGACCTTGGATATTTTGGCTTATATTTGTCTCATAAATTGATTGACATGACTACTCAGGAGTTAAAATTGACCATTCACGAATTGGTGAATAAAACCGACGATCCGGATGTGCTGCAAGGCATTTACCTGCTACTAAAAAAATTGCTCGCCGCGGATGACGATATCATAGGCATTGAAGCCGACGGAACGCCTATTACGACTGATGATTTTATCCGTTCCATCATGGAAGCCGATGAAGATATCGAGGCTGGGCATGGTATCTCCCACGAGGAAATGAAAGCCAAATACGGCGTGGCAAAATGAGCAATACACCTCAGCTGGTTTATTCCAGACGATTCGATCGCGATTTTAGTGAAATACTGCGCTACCTTCGACAAACAGTTTCTGACCGGCCGCGGACATCATCCGGGACAGGGTTTTTGAAGTCATCGACTCACTTGTTTATTCCGGAGTATCTGACCCCCTCATTCCGGAGGTTTGACCCCCTATGTGGATAAGTACGGCATGAGTTGGGCGTTAAGGTAATTGGTTTAGATTTTTTCGTCTGCTTTTTCCTTTCAATTCGATACGGTGGGCTCTTGGGATGATTCGATCGAGGATGGCATCGGCCAGAGTGGGTTCATCGAGGTATTCATACCATTTAGCCATAGGGAGTTGGGAGCAGATGATGGTGGCTCCTTCTTCGTAACGGTCTTCCAGGATTTGGAGCAGGATGAGTTTGACGGGTTGTGTGACGGGTTGGAGTCCGAAGTCGTCGAGGATGATGAGTTGGGCTTTTTTAAGCAGATTGAGCCATTTGATGAGGGTTCCATCGGTTTTGGCGATGGCAATTTGTTCGCTGAGCCGGTTGAGGTTGAAGTAGAGGGTTCGGTATCCGGTGGCGCAGGCCTGGTGTCCCAGGGCGCAGGCGAGGAATGATTTTCCGCAACCGGTGGCGCCGGTGATGAGGATGTTTTCGGCGCGGGCGATGTAGGCGCCGTCGGCCAGTGAGGCAAGTGTATCGGACTGGAGGTTTCGCTCCCCGGAGCATTGGACATCGGCCAGGGTTGCGCGATAACGCATTTTGCTGGTGTGCAGGAAGAGTTCCATTTTGCGCTGAGCGCGGTATTGTACCTCGGCATCCACGAGGGTAGCGATCATTTCATGTGCGGGCGGATGCTGGTTGATGGGGAGCGTGAGCGTAGCTTCGTAGGCGGAAGCCATGCCGCTGAGTTTGAGTCGTTTCATGCTTTGCAGTGATTCGTTTTTCATGTGCGGTGATTTTTAATATGGACGGTGTTATTGATAGTATTCCGGGCCCCGGATGTTTTCATGCAGGCCGAGGCTGAGTTGGACGGGCGGTTGCTCTTCTTGCTGGTCGAGTTTGAGTTGGAGGATGCGTTTGAGCATATTGTAGGTGGCCTTGCCGCCAGATTGACAACGTTTCGCTGCTTTTTCGAGCCGTTCGGGCGAGTGCTTTTTGGATAGTTGCAGGATGCCTTTGCAGGAGTTGTAGGCCTGGGGTTCGTGGATACGGCCCAGCAATACCTGTTGCATAGCCCATTGGGTAGCGGGACCGATGAGCCGGCCTTGTTCGAGGAAGTA
The DNA here is from genome assembly GCA_023151335.1 of Thermoanaerobaculia bacterium. Classification (GTDB taxonomy): domain Bacteria; phylum Bacteroidota; class Bacteroidia; order Chitinophagales; family Saprospiraceae; genus M3007. Next base: position 7,644 of record JAKLJF010000141.1, read on the forward strand.
AGCCGCGTCGTAGCCCTGGGCTTTTTTCCATTCCAGGTGATGGCGGGGCATGTGTTCTTCGCGGGTTTGGTAGCGGTACTCCCGCCCATGTAGGAACAGGCGCGCATGCGTGGCAACGCGTTTGCCCCCCACGTACACCTCCACGGTGCGGCTGGTGTAGAGCACTTCGGCCTGTTTGCCGGCATATTGCCAGGGAACGGAATAGAAGTTCTTCTCTTGGCCTAAAAAGACGTGGTAATTGCGCTGGACTTTAGCGCGGGCAATCTTTTTGATCTCGAACAAATCGGTGGGTAATGACCGCATCTGAGGCAGTTCGTACTGCTCGTACAGAGACTGTCTGGTGCCGCTTTTCTTTTGGTAGGCCTGGGTATTGTGCAACAGCAGTTGCCGGCGTATAGCCGCGTTTAACTCCTCGATACTGTGAAATATCTCTTGGCGCAGCGGCGCGTAAATGCGGCGGTAGACTTGTGTAACGGCGTTCTCCACGCTGGCCTTATCCTTGGGCGTGGCAACCCGTGTAGCTTGTAAATCAATCTGATAGTGCGCGCCTAATTGCTCGCATAACTGGGTGAAGGTCGGCTCGTAGCGATCAGGCTTGCTCACGTAAGCTTTGAGATTATCCGACAGAATCACCTTGGGAAGGGCGCCCAAAAACAGCAGCGATTGATTCAAACCCACGATAAAGTCCGCAAGGCTTTGCGACGGCAGCGCGATGCAAAAACTATATTGGGAAAAAGGCAACACCGCCACCAGCACTTCGCAAGTATGTACTTCGCCGCTATCGCGATCGACCCACTCCATTTTTTTGCCGGCAAAATCCACCATAAGCACCTCGCCAGGCGTGTGATCCAGGGCCAGCGTCAGATCGCGCTGCGCCACATGGCGGCTCAGGTGCTCGCAAAACTGACTGTATCCATAGCCATCGGAGTGTTCGGCGCGATATTCCTGCCACAGCAACTCGCGCGTCACGCCCACCCCACGCAGTTCCTTTATCCAACCTTCGACTTTTTGTTCGAATACCGCCAGACGGCTGTCTGTTCCCAAACTACCGGGGGAGTATAAAATCCGACTCAGCGATTCATCATCCAGTTCCAGTAAAGCGGACAAATCCGCCGAACATGCCTCGGCGCGTCGCAAATAGTCCCGAACCGTGTTTTTGGACACCTTCAACTGTCGTGCCGTGGCCTTGATCGAGCCACTGGCCAAATAATTGCGCAGCAGGGTTTTGATCTGATCCATACGTTTTTGCTTTGCCATCAATCCATTTTTTGGATCGAATTAATGGCGTTTATAGCCGTATGAATCCACATTTCTCCCAGGGTCAGAACTCCGGAATGTTACTAACATCGAAGGGGTCAAACCTCCGGAACGTTACTAACATTTTGGGGGGTCAAACCTCCGGAATGACGGGGTCAGACCAAATCGGAACAGGGGGGTCAGATGTTCCGGAATATACACCTAAAGACGCTGGACAGCAGTGACAGCAGCGTATTCTATCCTATTCCAGGTTCCCCAAATGCACATAACCAATCGTTGGCGCAATGTCGATCACACTAACTTCCAATAATCCTTTCCCACCGGCATAATTCGTCGCGCTGCTATATCGATAATGTTCCGCCATCTCCACCCAACCGGCACGAACGGGGTTTTGATGAATATAGCCCAAGCGTTGATAGATAAAATCCGGACTGTACAATTCGATGGGGTGATTGTCATTTTGCCAGAGTTGAAACTGACTGTTATTGTTATTATACCGGGCATGATACGCCATAACATGTAAAAGCCAGTCGCGCCGGCTTTCCGCTTCCTCCTGTATACTTCTAATGATCATCGCGGAGGTGTATTTTTTAAAATCGCGCAAAATATCCGATAGGTTAAAAACCCATGCCTGTTGCTGTCCAGCGTCTTAGACGCGCAGGCGAATATTTTTGGCGGACTTTGTCCGAATTTGAATGTAAAAGCAGGTG
>JAKLJF010000142.1:0-253 GCA_023151335.1 Thermoanaerobaculia bacterium
GCGGTAGTCGCGGTAGCGCTGGCCGAAGTGGGCGATCAGGTCGCGTTCTTCCAGTTGGATAGCGGTCAGGATGTAGCCCGTGGTGGCCAGGGCAAACAGCAGGTGCGTAACGGTCATCACCGGCGTCGACCAGAAGGCGATCAGGAAACCCAGGTAAAGCGGATGACGTACGTATTTATACAGGAAGGGCACGCGGAAGGGCAGGGGAGTGTATTCTTTTCCGGTGAAATACAGCCAAACCTGGCGCAGACCG
>JAKLJF010000142.1:263-7699 GCA_023151335.1 Thermoanaerobaculia bacterium
ACGCGAGCAGGAACCCGAGGTAGATCGGGTGGCGCACGTACCGATAGAACAGCGGCGTCCTGAACGCGGGCGGCGGCAGCGGCCGAGCGCCCAGCCGCGCGAAGACCTGGCGCAGGCCGAACAACTCGAAATGGTTGATCAGGAAGGTGGCCAAGAATACCATGGCCCAACCGAGCAGGAACAACCCGAGCAAAACCGTTTTTGCCGTTTCGTTTTCAATTTGCCACACCACGCCGCCCATGGGCTGCCATAAGGCAAACATGCTGGAAAGGATAATACTGGTAATGAGCACGAAAGTGCTGCGCTCGATGGGCTTCGGAACGTACTGCGTCCACCAGCGTTTGAACGCCGGGCGTGCCATGGTGCTGTGCTGTACGGCGAAAAGCAGGAGAAATGCTGTGTTGATAGCGATAGCCTGCCAGAGCGGAACCTCCGGAATGCCGTCGATGCTTTTTGGTACCAGCAGATTGCCGGTAAACCCGATGGCATAAAGTATGGTGCCGAAAAATGCCAGGTACGACACGACTCCATACAGCAGAAATAACGTCTTTTTCATAAGGATTTTCTGTTTATGAATGGTAAAGGAAATGATTGCGAATGACGCCACAAGGTTACGGGCATCCGCTCCAACCGGCCATGGGCAGATGATCATGCCGGCGGTCTGCCTGCGTCGATGGTATGGTTTGTTGATTGCAGGATTTTTCAGGACAAATGCTACCCCTTCCGTGGCAAATGCTCAAGAAAACCGCCCGTTGGCACAGGAAAAACGGCCAACCAAACAAGCAAAACCGGATTATTTTGCAGAAATGCTTTATTTTGCTGGCTATACTGCTCTGTAATGCGCTGCACCTTGCTTTTTCTTTTTGCCATACTTGTTTCGGTCACCCAGGCTGCCGGGCAGGCGCAGCCACGCTTCGAGCGGTCTACGGTCATTGATAAAAAAAAGGGTTTGCCCACCAACTACATAATAGCCGTTGAAAAGGATAAACAGGGCTTTATGTGGCTCGGGACCGCGGAAGGCTTATGCCGTTTTGACGGCACTCATATAAAAATATATAAACATGACCCCAACGATTCGACTTCCCTGTTTGACAATTCAGTGTACGCGGTTAAATCCTACAGGGGTAAAATTTGGGCGGCTACGGGAATGGGGATATCTGTGCTGGACCCTGAAACGGAACGTTTCAAACATTATCAGCTGGACGGCCATGGTATGTCGCGGCCACCACGCCGGGAGCCGCGCCGGGAATTACAAGTGCTTTACATCGACCCGCGGGGAGAGTTGTGGGTAGGTTCGCAATTTTTTGGCATGGCGAAGTATTTGCCGGAAAAAGATGATTTTCAGTATTTCCCACTACGCGATACCGTGGCGCTAAACCGCTATGCGGCAGGTAACAGAGGGGCCTTACGTATCTTAAGCATTACGGCATCGACGACCAATGATTCAATTATTTATGCCGGAACCCCGGCAGGCCTGCAAGAAGTAAACCGGTACACGGGTTTGGTCAGATGGTTGTATTTCCCCATGACTCCCCGGGAGTTGGAACTTGGCGCCAATGCGTTCCGGCGTCTGTATTGCCATGATGACGGCCGGCTCTATTGCGGCAGCTGGCGCGCCGGCGTACATGTTTTCGATCCCGGTTCCCGTACTTTTCTGCCGCTTTCTGTAAAAAAAGGTCCGGGGAGTGAGTTGTTGTCGTATGTAATCCGGGGCATTTGCCGTAAGAGTGCTGAAGAAATTTGGATTACCACTATTACCGGTCTGGTTTTATACAACACCAGGCGACAGGAAGTAACGTTTTATAAAAAAAATGATATTCCCGATGGCCGGTTTTATGGTATCGATTATATCGACGATGCAAACCGTGTTTGGCTGACAGCCTTTAATGGCCTGCATGTATTCGATCCGGGCCTCCAGTTGTTTCAGGTATACAGTTATGAAAAATTGCATCCGCCCGATTGGTCGTACACCTATTATTTATGTCCGGGGGCCACAAGCGACGAATTGCTGGTTGTTTCACGTAATGACGCAGGTATATACCATTTTGATCTGTCAGCACGAAGCTGGCAAAGATTTTTACCCAAAATTCCCGGTGCGTATTTACCGGAAAAATGGGCTGCAAAGGGTTTGGCGCGGGCGCCGGATGGTACCTACACGATATCTACAGAACAAGGCTTGTTTTCCTACGATGCTATCCGCCACGAGGTCTCACCCTTTCCTTTTCAACCGCCCATTCCGCTGTTATTCTACGGTGAGGTTATTTGGGATCGGCAGGGGCGTTTATGGATGAGCGCCACCTCAGAAGGGTTGATTTGCTGGAATCCTAAAACAAAGACACACCGGGTCTATAAGCAGGAGTTGCTGCCGCCAGGAGCAACGCCGGCATTGTTGGTGGTAATGGATGTATACGAAGACCGGCGCGGACAGGTATGGATCAGACGTGAAGATGGAATTAGCGTGTTTTTACCCCAACGCGATACCGTTTTGAATTTTTTGTATTCAATAAACCCTAAGAATACATTTTCAGCGGCAGAAGGCTTTGCAGAAGACCGGATGGGCAGGATTTGGGTATGCGACCGCGACGGCTGGATCGGCTATGCAGAAATTGACCGGCCTGAAGCCGGGCTGGTGAAAAAGATCAACCTGCGGGTATCGCACGGCATAACCGACATTTATGATCTGGCAGTCGATGGAGCCGGTAATATTTGGGGCTATTCGCTGAAAGAACTGCTTTATATCCAGGTAGAAGGGGATATTCGGGTAAGCACACTGAGTTTTGATTATAGTCAGGCCGATCCTGATTTTTATAGTTTCAAGTACTTGTCCAATGGTGAATTTGTATTTGGCGGACGGAACGAAATCGTTTTATTCGATCCCCAAACTCTTTACCGGAATACAGAGCAACCACAGCCTTATATTGAATACATCCGGATACAGGGCAAACAATTGCCTGCAATTCCGCACGTGAACGGGAAACCGGTATTGCATCTCCAATTTTGGGAGAACTTTTTCTCTATAGACTTTTCCGCCAAGGCATATACGCTGGGGGATAAATGCCGCTTTCGCTACCGGTTGCGCGATTTTGAAGAATGGCAGGAGGCCGGCGAACGCCGCCACGCCAATTATACCAATGTACCGGGTGGCGAATATGTTTTTGAAGTTCAGGTGGCTAATAATGAAGGCGTTTGGAGCGATGTATTATTGGAAATGCCGGTGTGGGTGGAAACTGCCTGGTGGGCGACATGGTGGTTCCGAATGCTGGTCGTGTTGGCAACCCTTGCGGCGGTTTACGGCATATATCATTACCGCGTGCTGCAAATCCGCAGGCAGGAACGTTTACGCACGGAATTCGAAAAAAAACTGGCAAACGTTGAAATGAGCGCTCTGCTGGCTCAAATGAATCCGCACTTTCTGTTTAACAGCCTCAATTCGATCGATAGTTATATTATCCGCAACGAATCGAAAAAAGCGTCGGAATATCTCAACAACTTCGCCCGACTTATCCGCCTGATCCTCAACAACTCCCGCAGCAATTATATCAGCCTGAAAGACGAACTGGAAGCACTGGAACTTTATCTGCAAATGGAGAGCCTGCGCTTTCGCGATAAATTTCAATATGAAATAATCGTGGATGGAACGCTCGACGTAGCCTCGATCAATATTCCGCCCATGCTGATTCAACCATACATCGAAAACGCGATCTGGCACGGATTGATGTACAAGGAAAGCGGCCCGGGAATAGTAACCCTGCGTGTGGAACATAAAAACGATTGCCTGATGATCACCGTGCAGGACAACGGCGTGGGTAGGGCCAAAGCCATGGAACTCGGCGCCCGGCATGCCCGCAAAAAAACGCAATCGGTGGGTATGAAAATTACGGAAGACCGGATAGAGATTATTAATAAACTATACGACGCCAATACAAAAGTGGACGTTTTTGACCTGTATGACGATGCCGGGGCGCCGGCCGGAACAAAAGTGGTGCTGACGGTACCTATCTAGAGGTTTGATGGTTTGAGGGTTTCTGGTTTGATAACCCTCAAACCAGAAACCCTCAAACCCTCTAACCTTCAAACCAGAAACCTGAATGTTATGATCAAAGCTATTATCATCGACGACGAACTCCACAGCATAGAAACCTTGCGCTGGAAAATAGAAAACTATTGTCCGGAGGTAGAAGTGGTTGCATCTTTCGACAGTCCGACCGAGGGCGTGCAGTATCTGCGCGAACACGGATGCGACATGCTCTTCCTCGACATCGAGATGCCCCGGCTCAACGGCTTCGACGTGCTGGAAGAGATCGGCGCTCCGCTGCCGTTCGACGTCGTATTTACCACCGCATACGACAATTTTGGTATCCAGGCGGTCAAGTTCAGCGCCCTGGATTATCTGTTGAAACCGGTGCAGAACAAGGAATTGCGCGAGGCTGTGGAAAAACACCTGAACAAGGTGCGCCGCAACATATCTGCCGAACAGGTGGAGGGCTTGCTGCACAACGTTCAGGCAGAGCGCAAGGGCAAACCCGGCCGTGTGGCCCTGGCTTCCAAGGAAAGCATCGAATTTGTGGATCCCGCGGATATCATTGTATGTACTTCGAGCAGTAATTACACCGAAGTATTTACGATAGACGGTCGCAAACGTGTGATCTCCCGAACATTGAAAGATTTCGAGGATATGTTGCAGCCTTTCCAGTTCTTCCGTCCGCACCATTCGCACCTGATCAACCTGGCCCGTGTGCGCGAATACATTCGCGGCGACGGCGGCTATCTGATCATGGAAAACAAAATGAAAATTCCGGTATCGAAGAGCCGGAAGGATGCTTTGCTGCGGGAACTGGCGTAGTAAGCGTGTACAACCAGAATCTGTTAAATTGTCAAACTACTCAATAAGGCTGTCCAAATAATCAAATCGCGCTCCATATTCTTAACAGTTGGCGCATGTTTGCCCCATGATTCCGCCAACAACAAGCATACGCACCCGGGATGGTCACTACATTCACCTGACCCAATACCTGCCTGCCAGCGGCACAGTCCGCCAGGTACTCGTAGTGGGTCCGGGCGCCGGCATGGAACAAACGCATTACCGGCGTTTTGCAGAATACTGTGCGGAACAGGGTTGTGCCGTAATCACCTTTGATTACCGTGGTATTGGTCACTCGGGCGACAACCATATCAAAAATTTTCAGGCTACGCTGCGTCAGTGGGCCAACCACGATCTGGACGCCGTGCTGCGCCATGCCCATAATACCTTTCCCAAACAGGAAATTGTCTTTGTCGGTCATTGTATCAGCGGTGAAATCGCCGGTATAGCCCCCGCGGGTGAGTACATCCACCGGATGGTGTTGGTGAGCAGCGCCCTGTCGTGCTGGCGTCTGTGGCCGCACCGCAGCCAGCTGCGCATCCTGCTGATGAAACTGCTGACCCCGCTGATCGTATGGTGGTACGGTTTTTTCCCCGGCAAACGCCTGCGTTTTCTCAACGACATGCCACGGGGCGTTATCCTGGAACTTTCCAACTGGTGCAACCGGCCTAACGGTCTGTTTGATGTGTTTCCCGATAATAATTACCGCAAAATGAAGATCCCTCTGCTGGCTTACAGCTTTACAGACGACTGGTTTTCGCCTCCCAAAGCCGTGGCGGCCCTGCTCGGTCACTTCAGCAATGCACAGCCCCGCTGGCAACACCTCGACCCGGCAGAGATCGGCTTGAAAAAAGTGGGGCACGACGGTTTTTTCGACCCCGCCTGCCGGCCGCTCTGGAATCAAATGCTGGCCTGGTGTGGGAATTCAGTTGAAATAATGTAAACAATAAAATCTAAATTGCAAACCGACCCGATCTCACCCTCGACCCGCACAACTGGGAAACCCTCCGCACGCTTGGCCACCGCATGGTGGACGATATGTTGGACCTGCTGCAAAACATCCGGAAAGAGCCCGTGTGGCGCCCCTTACCGGAAGAACATTACAAACGCCTGGATGAAGACCTGCCATACCGGCCAAAAGATCCCGGCGCCGTGTACGACGAATTTAAAAACCATATTTTGCCGTACCCGACGGGTAATATTCATCCCCGTTTCTGGGGCTGGGTGATGGGTAGCGGTACGCCCATGGGCGCACTGGCGGAAATGCTGGCCGCGGCCATGAACTCCAACGTATGTTTGGGCGAACATGCCGCCATGCAGGTGGAATTGCAGGTGTTGAAATGGTGCAAACAGCTGCTTGATTATCCCGACTCTGCCTCGGGTCTGCTCACCAGCGGCGCATCGATGGCCAACCTTACGGCGCTGCTGGTGGCCTTGCACCACGAGTCGGGCGGCCGCTCTCGTACACAGGGCTTGCAGCAAAGGTCCAGACCGATGGTGCTGTATTGTTCTGCCGAGAGCCACGGCTGTATCCAGCGGGCTGCGGAAACTATGGGCCTGGGCGCCTCATCGGTGCGCAAAATACCCGTCGGCAGTCAATACCGTATCCGCACCGATCTGCTGGAACAAACGATTCAAACCGACCTGGCCGGCGGGTTTTTTCCTTTCTGCATTGTCGGAAACGCCGGCACCGTGAACACCGGCGCCATCGATCCGCTCGGCGAATTGCTGACCATCAGCCGTAAATACGGCCTTTGGTTTCACATCGACGGCGCCTTCGGCGCACTGGCTAAAAAAACGCCGGAATACGAAGACGACCTACGCGCCATCGAACAGGCCGACAGTGTGGCCTTTGACCTGCACAAATGGATGTACATGCCCTACGAAGTCGGCTGTGTGCTGGTTCGCGACGCCGATGCGCACCGCAAAGTTTTTGAACAAGCGCCGCACTACCTGCTCCGCCACGAACGCGGCGTGTCGGCCGGCGAACACAGTTTCGGCAACTACGGCGTCGAACTATCGCGCGGCTTCAAGGCGCTGAAGGTGTGGATGTCGATGAAAACCCACGGCGTATTCGCCTACCTCGCCCTGATCCGTCAGAACATCGCCCAGGCGCGGTACCTGGCTACCCGTGTACAGCAACACCCCGATCTGGAATTACTGGCCCCGGCCGGGCTCAATATCGTGTGCTTCCGATACACCCGCCCCGGTCGTACGGAAGACGAATTGCGCGCCATGAACCGGGAGATTTTGATGCAACTCCAGGAAGAAGGCACGGCCACCGTATCGGCTACGCTGTTGCAGGGGCGGTATGCCCTGCGCATAGCGATCAGTAATCACCGGACCCGGATGGAGGATATCGATATACTGGTAGAGGCAGTGGCCCGGCTGGGTGCGGAGTTTTTCCCGGTTTGACCCTTGTCATTGGCACTTTTACTCCGTCGTATTGATACTGAAATGGCGGTGGCCGGAGTCCACCTCTTTCCGGCTATCATAACAGGGTAAGACAAGTGAAAGGGCAACAGGATAAAATACCAAAGGGGGGGTAAAGTAGAATATTACATCTGATTTGAAA
>JAKLJF010000142.1:7709-9609 GCA_023151335.1 Thermoanaerobaculia bacterium
CTTTTATGCCAGCATTTACAAACGAATGAAACGTCTGCTGATAAAAGGCATAAAATGGATGAGCTATGGCCTGTATCTTTTGCTGGCCTTATGGGCGCTGCTCGAACTCGCCTTTCGCTACCAATGGATCGATTTTTACGCCGCGGAGCTCCATGGGCTGAATCCCGACAGCGTGCTGCACGCCCGGCCGGAAAAACGCCGCATGCTCCTGCTCGGTGATTCCTTCAGCGCGCAGCCGGAGAGTTATGTCAATACCCTGCGCGACAGCCTGCCCGCCTGGGATGTGATCAATGCCGCCGTGCCGGGCACAGGAATCCGGGAGGCAGCCGTTATCGCCGCGGACAAGACCGAAAAGTTTCCACCCGATATACTCCTGTATCAAATTTACGTGGGAAATGACCTATGGGATATCCGGAAATCGTACGACAGTCCCCAGATTTCCCTGCCCAGAAAAATCTACTGGTTTCTGTCGGATTATTCGCTGAGTCTGCGCTATCTGAACTACAAAGCCGGACAACTCAAGCACCGCACCGGCGTGGCCATAGAAACCCGGGAGTTGAAGCAGGATATGCCTTTTTCGCCGGCGCAGTATTCCCGGCGCGAGCAGTTGCTGTTTCAGGCCGACCCCGGTTTGATCCGGAACAGTATCCTGGCCGGCGGTGGCCGGGAAAAGGACCTGAAAGTTTGGCTGGAAAAGATGGATGCGCTCCTTGCCGGCCTTCCCGAACGCACAAAATCGGTCGTGTTGCTGGTTGTTCCGCACTGCGCGCAGGTGAACGATTTTTACCGACAAAACCTCGAAGCGCTCGGAGCGGCGACCGCGGGCACGGAGACAGCACAGTCGAACTATCCGTTTCTTCGCCAGATAACGGAACACTATGCCGGGGATAGCCGCGTAAAGATATGCTCTCCCTTACCCTGGTTTCAGCAAAACGACGCCCCGGGCAGCCGGCTGTATTATGAAAACGATCCGCATCTGAACGGGCGGGGGCACAAGGTGTTGGGGCGGATGATGGCTACCAGTTTATCAGAATGACGACAGTATATTCGCAGCAAGTTCCCCCTTGCGTGCCCAAATTCGTCAACGCGCCACCACCACTTTCTGAAAGGTCAATTCTCCGTGCCCGGTTTGGCAGCGCAGCCAATAGACGCCACTGGGCAAGTGGCCGATGCGGGTTTCGGATTGGCCGTCGTGGAACGTCGTCTCAGTGGGCACGAATCGCCCGCAGGCGTCGAACAGTTCGAGCATGCGGAAGGCTCCTTGCACAAACAGGCGCTGCCGGGCGGGGTTAGGCCAAACACGGATCGCATCGGACGGCTCGGCCTCACCGCTGCTGACCAGGCAGCCGGCAAAGGGCGCATAGACCCCATCGGTATCGGCAAAACACCTGAAATAGGCCGACATGCCATCCCCGAACGCATGGCAGAAATTCTCGTCCAGAAAGAAAAAAGAGCAGAAGCCCGGGCTGCCCGGCTCCTCCGGGTTGCCGACCGGCCCGATGCCTTCTACAAGCAGCAACAACGAATAATAAGGGTCGGAATGCCGGACCGTTTGGGTGCGCCGTATGCGTCCGGCGGCAAACACGGAGCCGGTATCAAGTACGGTATAGTGTTGCGAGGGTTTAATAAACAAAGTGTCGCCGGGTTGCAACCCAAAATCGTAGATGCATTCGGGGTCGGAGCCAGTGCCGCCCCAGCTGTAAATTTTCTCGCCTTCCTGCCGGGCATAGTAAAATTTGAGGTTGCCACCATCGGCGTGGCGGCGCCGGAAGCGCATCCACGGCACAGTATCGCCCAGCGTGACCTCATCTATGATGGCTATGCTGTGCAGTCCTTGATACGGATTCCACCCGAGGTACATGTCATACGTCCATTCGTTGCCGATTTGAAACCAGGGGGT
>JAKLJF010000143.1 GCA_023151335.1 Thermoanaerobaculia bacterium
CGGTTACAACGCCGACGACAACGCCTACAACAACCTTCACGGCTGTTGCCAATACGACCGCACGGGAGCAGCAGGCGGCGCCAAGACTTGTACGGACAATAAATAAAACTGGTCTTCGCCAACAATCAACTATGAAGTCTGCCCGAATCTTTTGCGGAGCCTTTTCCTGCAAAAGTTTATGGGCAGACTTCATATCATCGGAAGACGAGCCTGTCCACGTGGGCGGATTACCCGCCGGGGTTTATGCCTTGAAAATTGTGGATGAAAACGGGCAAGTTCTCTCCGTACAGAAATTTTTAAAAAAATGAATACGATGAAAAAAGAGTCGCTCGCAATGATCTCTGGATTGGCAACCTTGATACTACCTTTTTTATGCTGCTTCGGCCTGCCTCTACTGGTGCTTATTGTGGGAAGCAGCGCGGCAATAGCCGTAATCAAATTTGCCGAGCAATACGCACCTCTTTTTTGGCTGTTAGGTACAATTGGAGTTGGGTGGGCCGGTTGGCGGTTTTGGCAAAAAAGAAAAACCAATGTCCATAAGCCAATCCTTGACTCAACACTCACCTGCCCAAAATGCGGTTTTCAAAAAATTGAAACCATGCCGACTGATGCGTGTCAATTCTTCTATTCATGTAGTAACTGTCAATCAATGTTAAAACCCAAGCCGGGCGACTGCTGTGTGTTTTGCAGCTATGGCACGGTAAAATGCCCTCCCAAACAGGCGGGTGAAAAATGTTGTTGAAAAATGCTCAACGCTCTCATAAAATTCTCGCTCCAAAACCGCCTCTTTGTGGTGGCGGCAGCGGCCTTGCTACTGGTGTGGGGCGGCTGGACGATTACCAACCTGCCGGTGGATGTATTGCCCGACCTCAACCGCCCCCGCGTGACGGTGTTTCTCGAAGCCGGCGGGATGTCGCCAGAAGAGGTGGAGGCGCAAGCCGTTTTGCCCATCGAAACGGCGCTCAACGGCTCGCCCGGCGTGGAAACTGTGCGCAGCAGTTCGTCGCGAGGGATCGGGCTGGTGTTCGTGGAGTTCGGCTGGGAAGTGGATGTGTACCGCGCCCGCCAACTCGTGGCCGAAAAACTCGCCACCGTGCCACTGCCCGACGGCATCGTGCCGGTAATGGGTCCGATTTCGTCGGTCATGGGTCAAATCATGCTCGTAGGCGTGACAGCCGAACCCGACAGCGCCACCGGCCAGACGCTCAGCAGTGCTGCGGACTTGCGGACGCTGGCCGACTTTACCATCCGGCGTAGGTTGCTGGCCATAAAAGGGGTGGCGCAAGTCATCCCCATTGGCGGCGACCGGCTACAGTACCAGGTGTTGGTGTCGTCGGCCAAACTGAAACAATACAACCTGACGCTCGAAGACCTCGACCGCGCCCTCTCCAATGCCAACCTGAACGCTACGGGCAGTTTTTTCAATCGCTACGGCTCGGAAGTGCTGATTTCGGTGTTGGGGCGTTCCAAAAACCTGGAAGACTTGCAGCGAACGGTGGTGGCCAACCGGGAAGGCTCGCCGGTGTTGTTGAGCCAGGTGGCCGAAGTACAATTCGGCGCGGCCATCAAACGCGGCGATGCCTCGGTGAACGCCCGTCCCGCCGTGATTCTGACCGTCGAGAAACAACCGGGGGCCAGTACGGTGGACTTAACAGCGGCAGTGGAAAAGGCGCTCGAAGGGTTGAAGCCTTCGCTGCCGGCCGATGTGCGGCTCAACCCGGAGGTTTTCCAGCAAAAAAACTTTATTGTCAATTCGCTGACCAATGTGGAGGAAGCCCTGCGCGACGGTTTCATTTTGGTCATCATCGTGCTGTTTTTGTTCCTCCTGAATTTTCGCACCACCATCATCACGCTGACGGCGATTCCGCTTTCGCTGGTGATTACGGCATTGGTATTCAAATGGTTCGATATCTCCATCAACACCCTGACACTCGGCGGTCTGGCTATCGCCATTGGAGAATTAGTGGACGACGCGATTGTGGACGTTGAAAACGTGTTCCGGCGACTCCGTGAAAACCGCGAGCATGGCAGTCCGAAAAATGCCCTCCAAGTCATCTACGACGCATCGAGCGAAGTACGCAATTCTATCGTGTATGCGACCATTATCGTGGTGCTGGTGTTTCTGCCCTTGTTCCAATTGCAAGGCATCGAAGGACGGATTTTTGCGCCGCTGGGCATCGCTTATATCACCTCGATTTTGGCATCGTTGGTGGTTTCGCTCACCGTGACGCCCGCACTTTGTTCTTTTTTACTTCCCAATTCAAAACTCAATGAAGGCAAAGAATCGGGTTTAGTCACCTGGCTGAAACGGCAGGATATGAAACTGTTGAATTTTGGCCTGACGCATCCGCGCACGGTGATCGGCGCGGCGACGGCACTGGTCATCGGTTCGTTGCTGATGGTGACGCGCTTCGGTACAGAGTTTTTGCCGCCATTTAATGAAGGTAGTTTTACGGTGAACCTGTACGCTCCGGCGGGCACATCCCTGGAAGAAAGCAACAAAATCGGTACGGTGGCCGAACAACTCATCCTGCGGGTGCCGGATGTGCAGTACACCGCCCGTCGCACCGGTCGCGCCGAATTGGACGAACACGTGGAGCCGGTATCCAACTCTGAAATCGAGGTAGAATTGCGCGAAGGCGCCCGCCCGCGCACGGAGGTGGTGGCCGATATTCGCAAACAACTCGGCAACCTGGCCGGGGTGTCGGTCAGCATCGGGCAGCCCATTTCGCACCGCCTTGACCACTTGCTGAGCGGGGTAAGGGCACAGGTAGCCATCAAGGTGTTCGGCGAAGACCTGACCGAGCTGCGCGCTTTGGCCGGACAGGTGAAAGGGGCCGTCGAGACTGTGCCGGGTGCGGTGGACGTGCAAGTGGAGCGCCTGGTGCTGGTGCCGCAACTCACCATCCGGCTTGACCGCGATGCCCTGCAACGTTATGGAATGCAGACCGGCGAAGTAGCCCGCGACCTCGAAGTGCTGTACGGCGGCAAGGTGGTCAGCCAAATTCTGGATGGACAAAAAACATTCGACCTCGTATTGCGGGCCGTGGCAGAAGACCGGGAGAATCTCGAAAACATCCGCAATACCCAAATCCACACGCCCGAAGGAATTTTAATTCCCCTCGAAGGCATTGCCCACATCGAGTATGAAAAAGGCATCAACACCGTGAGCCATGAAAATGGGCAGCGGCGCATCGTCGTCTCGGCCAACGTGCAAGGCCGCGACCTCGGCAGCACGGTAGCCGAAATGCAGCGGGCGGTGGCTGAAAAGGTCAAGATGCCTCAGGGGTATTTTTTAGAATACGGCGGCCAGTTCGAGGCGCAAAAGGACGCTTCGCGGCTTATCGGCATTCTGAGCATTTTCGCTTTCCTGGGGATTTTTCTCGTGCTATACGCGCATTTCCGTTCTTGGCGCATCGTGGCACAGGTAATGCTGAATATCCCGCTGGCCCTCGTCGGCTCGGTGGCAGCAGTGTGGCTCACGGGTGGCACCTTCTCGGTGGCGACGATGGTAGGTTTTATCACGCTGACGGGCATCGCCTCGCGCAACGGCATCATGATGATTTCGCACTATCTCCACCTCCTCGAACACGAAGGCGAACAGTTCGACAAGAAGATGATTGTGCGCGGCTCGCTCGAACGATTGGTGCCGGTGCTGATGACGGCATTGGTGGCTGCCCTGGCATTGATTCCCCTGACTTTGGACGCGCAAGCGGCGGGTAAGGAAATCCTCTACCCGGTGGCGACGGTTATTTTGGGCGGTTTGCTCAGTTCCACTTTGCTGGACATGATCGTAACGCCAACGGTGTTTTGGGCTTGGGGCAAAAAAGCGGTGGAGGAATATTTTGAAGGGAAAAAACAATCTGCGAACCTAAAACCCGACCACAACGCGCTATGAAATTGCTGATAAAAATCTTGGTTTTCGGCCTGAGCGCCTCCTCGGTATGGGCGCAAACAACGCCCGATTCCGCCGTGCAAGCCGCCCTCCAAAACCACCCGCTCAACCGGGCCGCCGCTTTCGATATGCAGGCCAAAAAATATGCGGAAAAAATGGCGCTCAATCTGCCCAACCCCGAAGTGAACGCGGAAAGCCCTACCGGGGAGTTTTACGCAGTGGGCGTGCTTCAATCATTCGAGTTCCCAACCGTGTACACCCGGCAAAAGCGGGTAGCGAAGGCTGAAACCGCCCTTGCCCAAGCAGGACAGCAGCTGAGCCAAAACGACCTGCGCTACACGGTACGCGCGATGTATTTAGAGGCGCAGGCAGCTGAATACCAGGCCCGACAATGGGCCGAGCGAGACAGTGTGTACCAGCAAATCGCCGCGTCCGCTGCGCGGCAGTTTGCCGGCGGAGAAATTGATTTTTTGCAAAAAACGCTGGCTGAAAGCGAAGCAGGCACGGTACACCAAGAGCGATTGGCAGCAGAACAGAACGCCTCGTCGCTCCGGCAGCAGTTAGCTGCGCTCACCGGCCTGACTGATTTAGGCAGGTTGCCGCCGTTGGCGCCGGACACGCTCGGCTTATTCGGACAATTGTTGCAAGGAAACGCTACGAGCAATCCCGCCGTCGCTTACGAACAGCAGGCCGCACGGGTGGCGGAGCAGCAAATCAGCTTAGCCAAAAGCAGGGCGTTGCCGAATTTTTCACTCGGCTACCTGAATCAAGGCGTGCGCAGCACACCGATTGACTACCGGTTTCGGGCCAGCGTCGGCATCCCGCTTTGGGCCGGTCAATACCGCGCCGGAGTGAAAAGCGCCGAGGCAGAAAGTCAGGCCGCCATCGCCCGCGCCGAAGCGCAAAGCCAGGCTGTCGGGCTCGAACTCACCCGCACCCGTACGAAGGCCGCCACGGCGCTGAATCTCGTGCATTACTACGAACGCGAAGCCCTGCCGCGCAGTCGGGCGCTGATTGCCACGGCACTGCGCCTGCGCGAGGCCGGCCAGATGGATTACGTCACCTTCCTGCGCACGTTGGATGAAGCATACGCCATTCAAAGTGAATACGCGGCTCAGATGCAAACCTTCGAAACCGCTCGCATTCAACTACTATACCTGTCGGGGCGGTAGTGTCAAATCATTGATTTTCAATTTTTAAAAAATAACGGTTATGAAATTGCCCGTTTTCTTTTCCTTTCTTTTCAGCCTCGCACTGGCATCGCCCGCGGCCTTTGGGCACGGCGACGAAATCGCAACCGACCCCGGCGTAGCCAAAGACCATTTTACCGTGTACGGCCAAAGCGACCGCTACGAACTCACGCTTTACTACCCCGAACTCAACGCCGGACAGGACGCACATCTGATACTTTACATCGCCGATTTCAAAACCAACCGCCCGGTGGACAAGGCGGAGTTGAAAATCAGCGCGGCGGAAAATCCGCAAATCGTTTTCGAGGCCAAGCCGCTTTCGCCGGGGGTGTACGAGCTGCATGGCGCGTTTTCTGAAAACAATACCTACACGCTCAACGTGCAAATAACCCACCCCAACGGAGCGGACCTGATTGGTGTAGCCGGCTTGGAAGTGGGAAAAAAATTGCCCGCCGCTACTGAGACTGCTGCCGCCCCAACCGAGCCGGGCAACCAATGGCTTTGGTTTTTGGGCGGCTTGTTGCTGGGCGGTTTGGGCGTGTGGTTTGTGAGCCGCCGTCGCAACCGGGCGCTGACGGCAGCGTTTTTACTGGCAAGCGCCTGGTTTTCTGCGCCGAATTTCAACCCGACTTTTGCCCACGGCGACGAAGAACATGGTCCTAAGGAGGGCGGAAGCGGCTACGGAAAATCGGTGTACGCTCCGAAGGAAACGCAGTTTTTGTTTGAAATCCTGACCCAACCCATCGCCGTGGGCGATTACCAATCGGCCACCACGATGTACGGCACGATTATCCCGTCGTCCGGTGGATTGGGCGCAGTCGTAGCGCCTCAAAGCGGGCGCATCACGCGGGTAAATGTGACCGTCGGGCAGACGGTACGCGCCGGGCAGACGCTGGCGGTTTTGCAGCAGAATATCGGCACGTCCGACCAGGTGGGTATCGCGGCAAACAATGCAGGGCTTGCGGTACAAATCGAAACCGCCAGGGCGCGCGTTGCCGCTACGAAGCGGGAGTTCGAGCGATTGAAAAAAATCGAGGACATCGCGGCAGCCAAAGACGTGCAGGCCGCTGAAGCCGCCTACAACCAGGCTCTGGCCGAACTGCAAACGCTGGAAAGCCGCGCACTGGGCGCCAACTCGGCAGCCAACAGCCGCACTGCGTCATTAGTGGCGCCGATCTCGGGCGTGATGGGCGCGTTCACGCTTACGCCGGGTGCGGAAGTAACGGCGGGGCAAACGCTGTTCACCGTCACCAATTTGAACAAAGTGTATGTGGAAGCGCAGGTGTATGCGCAGGATTTGCCCATCGTTCGGTCGGGAAATAAATTTCTCGTTACGGCTTCAACTGCTGGGAGTAAAACCGCCGAGGTTCGGCTGATTTCGCCGGCCCAAACCATGAATTCCGGCAATCAAAGCCAGCGCGTTTTGTTTGAAATGGACAACCCGAAAGGCGAATTTAAAATCGGGGAATTTGTGACCGTGAAAGCGTTGAACCAGGAAACCAGCCGGAACATCACCGTGCCGAACTCGGCGCTGACCGAAATCAACGGCAAAACAGCGGTGTTTTTGAAAGACGGGCCGGAAATGTTCACATTGAGTTATGTGCAGACGGGCGAAGACGACGGCACCCGAATATTGATTTTAAAAGGGGTAGAAGAAGGCGAAAAAGTGGTAACGAGCGGGGCTTACGAGGTGAAGATGATGTATTTAAATCAATAAAGAAAATTTGGCGCGTTGAATCAAGCGTTTAATTTTATCACGATAGAAAACGTACATTTTTGAGTTGCCCCGCACAACCTTTATCGTTTTCGTTTTCAGAATAAATGGAAAGTTCAGGGGATGTGAGATGAATATTCGGTTGAGTTGGCGTTCCCGGTCGGCTACGTCGTATTTGTATGGCTCGTTGCCGTCGCCAAAGTCCAGTACCTGGATATTTTGACGGGCCATCCACTCTGCAACGGCATAAATCAGGGCTTTGCCCGGGCTGAATTTCTTGTATTCGGGATGGAAAGTGGTAGCGTGAAAAACCAGGGAGTTTTCTTCCAGCAAGCCAATGACAAACCCCACCCTGCCCATAGGCGCTTTTACGGAAAATCGTATCAGAATACTATCCGCAGCCCAAGCGTACAGGCAATTTTTGAGGAACTGCCGGCGATCCGGGTCACTGTAAGCGGAGGGAGTAGGCGTGTCGGCCCAACGTCTGATATGTGCCTCGCAAAACTCGTCGGCCCAGCACTCCAAATCCGTATGGTCGGTGAATACTTCGAAAATGGCTTTTTCCTGATTTTTCAGACGGCTCACCGGATACCGAAATGCCCGTAAACCGTTGATACGATTGAACAAGGCGCCGGCGGGTTCGTCATCGGTGACCGGGCAAACGGAGTATCTGATGTTTTGCCAATACAAACCGCTGACTTTCCCGGTTTTCTCGAAAATACTCATGTAACTAGCCCAGCAAGGCTGGTAATTGAGCATCAACGTCCAGTTGTTTTGCCCGGCGACTTGCAAAAACTGCTCGAAAATTGTCCAAATTTCTTCTTGCGAACATTGATTGTGGAGCACAAAAAAATTCGCATCTGTTTTCATGTCGCTCAGGAACGTATAAACTCCCTTCGCTTTTTTGAGCAGGGCGGCGGCGATCAAATTTCCATCCCGGATACATTGAAAAGCAACGACATCGCCTTTGTTACTTTCGGAAAAATACTGCAAGATACTCGGCGACTGAAAAGGCGAGCGCCCTATACTATTTTGCCAAAGGAGGACGTATTTTTTCCAGAACGCTTTACCCAGTGGAGCATAATCAATATAAGTTTCCATCGGTATCCGGTTATATCTCGCACAAATAATGCAGCCAGCCATGTTGATCTACTTTATCCAGATCGGTAAGGTCTATTTCTCCAATACTCTTAGAAGGGAACACCCGGATGTTTTTGAACCCCAAATCTTTTAGCTGCGCTACCATTGCAGCCGGCTTCACATAGTAGTTGTCGAGGTTAAAACGTTGCGGCCCATCTTTTAAGATTGCATAGTCCAGATTTTTATATTTTTTAGGCAAGCCGTTGTGATACAACAACATACAATACCGGTAACATTGATAGGCGAAATAACGGATGTTGTAGTTATGGCGTATTTTGTATAGATTGGGGATGTATTGCAGGTTGTGCGATGAGAAAAACATAAAGCCGCCCTTTCTGCCTACCCGTTTCATCTCTTTTAATGCTCGAACCCTATCTTCATGGGATATAGAATCAAGACCGTTAAAACTAAAAAAAATGAAATCGAAGTAACCGGTTTCGAATTCAGGCATTGAACGCGCATCGCCCAACTGAATGGCAACATGCTCGCCCAAGTTGGGAAATGCTTCTTTACAGGCTTCTACCATAGCCTCCGCGTAATCGAAACCGACGTATTCCTTTACCAAGGGGGCGAAATATCTCGTCGTGCGTCCGGTTCCAATACCGATGTCCAGCAAGCGCCAATCTTGCCACCGGTCATCAAATAGCCGGATTATGGTTTTTTCAGGACCTAAGAGGTCATTCGCAGCGCGGTAGGTATCTACTGTCGTCTTTGAGTTATAGGTATGCTTATTAGACATATCTGTAAGTTTTGCATAGTGAATAATCGCCCTTTAGCGGCCGGAGCTCCGAGCTCCGACCACTTCGGGAGTAAACCAGAATATTAAACCGGGAGACTGAAGGGGGGTATTTCAGCGCCGAGGTATGATGGCAAATTATTTACACTGTTGCGTAAAGGGCCCGGTAATTTTTAAATAGATATTCAAGGCCTCCTGTCTAAAAGTTGCCTGCCTACAGAAAAGTGTATTTTTTTCAAGCCTTAAAATAACGGTTGTTATCACGTTAACCGGATTAGTGATAACAGGGCGTCGCTTCCAAAAGGTAATGTGACAGTAATTTCGCTAAAAGACCCAGTTTATCCCTCCTCTAATACCCATCATGTCCAAAATCTCATTGTTTCTCTTTATGCATTGACGCATGTAAAAACCTTCTATGGTAAGGTCGAATCGCCTGGAAACCGGTATGCCTAATCCTGCGCTAAAACGCAAAACGTTTTTCAGATGTGAGGTTTCCTCGACAACAACAAGCCCTTGTCGTACAGCATTACTGGGTTCATGTTTTATTTCGTATTCTACTGTATAGGGCATTAGGGTCTGATTGCTCCAATTTATCCCGATAAAAGGACGGATTTTTCCGGGTTGAAAAAAGGAGTACCGTGCCCTGAAAGACTGCCGTTTTAAATTCAGATGGTTAAATCGTTCGTCAGGAGAAGATAATTCCGGGATACCAGGAGAACCTAAAATGGCTGCCGGTTCAGTAGATTGATAATGCAATTCTCCGTACATATACTCAAGAACCACGGACCAGTGGCGGGGAAACTCTACAGAACCTTGTATGCCCGTCTCAAAACCGGATTGATGCATCAAAACCGGACTTACCGGGTGTAGCCACCCAGCAACTACTCCAATTCTAAAGTATTTTGGCTTAAGTGAGTTCAGTAACGTGCCT
>JAKLJF010000144.1 GCA_023151335.1 Thermoanaerobaculia bacterium
GGAAGCCGGCATTTTCTTTCCGTTAACGGGGTGGATCGCCTCGCCAATATGGGAAAACTCAACCTCCCATCGGGTTTTCAAGGTTTTATAATTAAAAGATTTTATAAAGGCATTAACTCTTCCTTCCGTGTTATAGCCGATTATTATATGATCTTCAAAGCAGGCATCATTTAATACAAATACCGGAGAATTAACAATGTTACTTTCCGATAAAAGGGGGTTATTTAATTTCAACTCTACAATCTTATCTGTTAATTCATCATCTTCAAGGGATACTCCAAAAAATAAAAGAGAGTCTTCCTTTACAAGTACGCTTTTAGGATTGGCTACAATGTTTGAATCGATTTTCCAAATTAATCTCCCGGAAGCAAGTTCAACACACACGAAAAAAGGAAAAATATTTGCGATAACAAAACGCTCGTTTGCATATAATAAGGATGCAGATTCGTGATTTATTTCGTCAGAAAGGTTTTGAAAATCACTTTTCCAAACACGCTTCCATTCAGGGAATTGCCAACATTCAATAGCGTTTTCAGAATTTGCAAACACAAGTAAATTATCGACAATTAATGGGAAAGAATCAATTGCCATATTATTGAATAATCTTCTATTATCCTCATCGACTCTCGTATGAGAAAGGTGCTCTTTCTTTTGTTCCGCAGTAAAATAACGAATATTCGAGCCTAAAAATTGACCATAAAACATATTACAATTATAATATAAAATATTTATAATATTTCAATTCTTGCTAAATAAGCATCTATATTACTCCTCAGTAGTTTTATATCACGTGTGTTAACGCCCAGTTGCTTCAATAATGCGGTATCGTTTAATAGTGTTCGCAGTGTTCCTTCAAAGTTGCTTAAAGAGCCTATTTTTTTACTCCATACCCATATAAATTCATTTCCTGAATCTAAAAATTTTAAATCCTTAATAATTTGATCAAACAGGTTTTTATAGCTCCGGGGATCAAGCCCTGCCCAGTTTTTAAATTCATATCTGACACCGTCAATCGTGGCATCATAAAATCTTCTTCCCCCTCCAATTCTAAAAAATTCTTCAAATTTTTCAAGGTCTTTGAGTTTATTCGGGAACCGCTTCAAATAGTAAATTATCCATTCAGCACCCTGAGCCCTTATTCCGCCTGCTGCCAGATTATCTATCAATCTGCTGACACCCGGAGTTCCTTTCTGGATTGCATCATCAAGTACATCAAGTACATCAGTATACCGCCCTCTCGAAAATTTATAATTTTCGAGTGCTTTGATAACTTTCCTGCTATCAGCAGCATCTGTAAAAGTGTCTAATATCCTGTAAAATTTTTTCCCTTGAGCAGGATTACTATGAAAATATTTAGTTAGAAGGC
Source organism: Thermoanaerobaculia bacterium (assembly GCA_023151335.1). GTDB lineage: Bacteria > Bacteroidota > Bacteroidia > Chitinophagales > Saprospiraceae > M3007. Next base: position 1,367 of record JAKLJF010000144.1, read on the forward strand.
TGGCATCAGCAAGTTTGTCACCTTCAGCTCCAATTATTTTCCCGGTTCTTCCATCTGCCAACGTGACAACCTTTCCCCTGACATTCTTTGTTTTACCCGGATGGTGAACTATCTCCCCCGTCGCCAGCAATACCCACGGATTAATTTCTCCAAACAAGCTAAACCGCATTCCATTCCGCCGGAATTTGAATCGTTTGAACCTGAAGCGGTCTTTTAATTTCTTCACCAGGTCGTCCATATTCTTCACGCCCTTGCCGAATCCCTTGGCGATTCCTTTGAATACCAGTTTGCCGTTTTTAATCATGGCTTTTCCGCCATCGACGGCTATATTACCCAGCTCTTTAAAAGCTTTTCCCGTGGCTTTAATGGAAGATTTGGCGAATTTGATTCCCGATTTCATAGCGGCCTTCATACCGCCTTTCAGCGCCTTGAAAATGGCTTTCAATTCGAAGATAACGGCAAAAATCAACTCGATGGAAAGGATGGCCAGGGCGCGCGCCAAATCTTTAGCGGCGCCGGTACGGTTGCCTCCGTCAAATCCTTTAGTAAAGAATCCGAGAAAATAGGAAGAGGCTTTAACAAGGGCTTCCGCCAAAAAGAACGCCGCCAACACCATCAGCAAGGGTGGAATAGCAGCTGTAATAGCGCCGGCCGTCAGAATCTCGAGAATAACAAGACCTAACAATAGAATAACGGTCACCGTGACAATGGCTACCTTATTGCACTCCCACCAGGTAGAAATACCTTTTTTCATGGCGCCCATGACGAAGGACAGGCGCTGATTCACTGTTAAGGGGCCAATCTTTTGCGCTTCGGGAAACTCGTTGCTTTCAGCCGGTTTGGCATTTTTGTCCGGTTCGCAGGTTTCGGGGATGTTTTTGACCATCTCCTCCAGTTGCTGATCTATGCTGAGCTCCTGCTGAGGCGCGCCGGAAGCAGCCTGACCTTCCGCGGCATCGGGTTGTACAGCCACATCGGGCGCTTCTCCGGGCGCTGCTTCCGGCCCGGTAGCGCTACTTTTAATCTCTTCGAATGTTAAGGGATTTTCGGAACCTTCGAATTCTTTCTCTTCGCCATCGCCCCAACCCAGCATTTGTTCGTTCAACTCGGGATCGAGTTCCATTTCGGTAACGGGATCCGCTACGGCGGCGTCAGACGCGAGCGCGTTTTTGCTCAACAACCCCGCATCGATGGCAGATAATGCTCCCGAACCGACGCTTTCAGATATTGCCTTGGCGTTATCAGGCGGCGCTGTTCTTTCAAATGGAAGCGGCTCATCTACGCCGAATAACTCGCCCAACATTTGTTCCCAGAAATGATCGGGCATTTCCCGGGCCGCTGCAACGAGGTTGGCGATACCTTCCATGATCTTAATCAGCCCAATGGTGAGAAACTCCAATGCATCGACTATCAGGTTGAAGGCCTTTTGATAAAGCGATAAATAAAAATCAAGGGCAGCGCCGAGGGCATCCAGGGCTTTGTTAGCAAATTCTTTTAGCCCGTCAGCCAGTTTGTTCACGACTTTAACGGCGATATTCACGGCTTTATCCACGGCTGCCAGCGCCTTGTCGCGCAATTCGGGGAATGCAGCCAACGCTATTTTCAGGAATCCTTTAAGCGCCTCGCCAAATGCTTTGATAAAACCTACAATGGCTTTTCTGGCCAGGTCAATAAGGTGGTTGACCACTTTTTTGGCGGCTTCTATAACTTCCTTGACCAGTTTCCGCAGGGCATCGAAGAGAACATTAATTGCAGCTTTCAGTTTTTTGAAGAAATCCGACACGGCGCCTTTCAGGCGATCCCACCAGCTGCGCGGCCGGTTTTCTTCTTCTCGTTTTTTGCGCTCGGCCTCCTCCTCCGTTTTTTGTTTTTCCGCTTTGGCTTTCTTTTCCGCCTCACTCATTTTTTCGTCGGCAGCCTTTTCCGTAGTTTTAATTTCCGTTTCGATCTGGCCGTCTATTTCCTGCTTTTTCTTTGTCGCATCATCCTGATATGTTTTTTGTACTTTTTCGTTCTCTTTGCGCCAGTTTTCCCGTTCCGCGCTAACCTGTTTTTTAGCGCCGGCCTGTTCGCTTTCCTGCAGTTCGCGCACCCGTTCGGTTTCTTTTTGTATTTCTTCGTCTGTTTTGGTCCTTTCCTTGTCCGAATCTTCCTGTTGTTTCCGGTATTCAGCGTCATTTTTGGCAATTTCCGGTGCTGCCTCTTTGTTCAGGCGTTCCTGGAGATTGACATCCAGAGATGCCCGCACATCGGGCGTCATAGCTTTGATATCAATTTTTCTGCCTTCCCGCATTTCCGGCGCGGCGGGCTTGACCGATGATTGCAGCATCTCCGGTTCGAGGTCGGGATAAATGTCATTTTCACCCCTGTATTCCTGTGTGCTCTGATCCGCTTTTTGTTTTTCCTGGGTCATCGACTCATCCGCTTTTGCCCGGGCTTCGTCGTTTTGCCTGGGATCAGCCTCACCGGTAGTATCCACTTTAGGTCGTTCGCCTGCCGAAGTGTTGACGCTGTCGTCTTTGGTTTGGATAGCGCCGAAACTGCGTTTCAGGATGGATTTAATTCTATCCCACCATGATAAGCCATCCTCAGGATTTTCTTTGGGTTCCTGAATAACAAGGGTTTTATTGTTGGGAACCGGCCCCAATGCAGCCTGGTGTTTGACTTCGAGTTGCTCCCCCTCTTTTTTCCCTTCCGGTTTAATATCAGGCACCTGACCTTTTTCCAGTTCCGCTTTTTCCAACTCCCGTTGTTTTTTTGTGGGCAGGCCGGTGGGTTGCTCCACAACGGGCAATGATTGTTCGAGCTCTCCTTTCTCCTGTTGCTGCACACCTGGCGCCAGTTCACCCACTTTTTGCATGCCGGCAACAAAGGAGGTGGCGGGTAGAGGCCCCAGAGAATTTAATAATGCTGCCGAATTGCTGGTATCGAGTTCCACCGGAGGCGGTTCTTCCGCTGCCGCCGCTGCCGGCATTTTTCCACCGCCGCCTTCTTCCGCTCCTGCCGGCTCTTCTTTTTTTGGTTCTTTTTCAGGCACCTCCGGTTTGGGTTTGGTTTTTTCAGATTTTACAGCGCGGCCCGTCTCCCGTACTGCCGTTTTATCTTGTTGCTGCCCGCTTTTCTGATCGGCACGGGCTTCCGGCGGCGGTTTTTCTGCACCCTTTTCAGATATGGTCAAAGGCGGCTCTTCTACACCGGGGGCGGCTTCTGCCTGATCTGTTTCTTTAACGCTTTCCTCTGCCTCCAGAGATTCCTTCGCGGGTACCGCCGGTTTTTTTTCGGGAACAGAAACTCCCCCCTGCTGCTCCACATGCACCAACTCATGCGCCAGCAGCCGCCTTCCCGAATCCGTTTCCGGCTGATACTCGCCACTGCCAAAAACCACATTATTCCCCGAGGTATACGCCCGCGCATTAATAGCCGAGGCGCTTTCTGCCGCCTGCGCATCTGTATGTATCCGCACCTGCCCGAAATCCTGACCGAAACGGCTTTCCATAAACTGCCGCGTTCCGGCATCGAGAGGGCGGCCATTGCCGGAGGAAAGTACGTCGGAAACGACAGAAGGCGCTGCCTTGCCGCCGGGGTCTGAATTCGCCTCTTTTCGCATGGCCGGCATCTCTTCTTCCTGTTGTTCCTCCGCAACAGCGCGCTGGATTTGAACAGGGGCGGCGCCATCGATCGCTGCCTGGGTTTCCTTTCGTCTGACCTCTTCTTCTTTCGCACATTCCGCACAGGCGCGCTGCACCGGCACCATACCCGTACCATTGATATCGTGCATTTTGGTGGCGCGCATCACGGGCATTTTGCCTTCCTGGCGCTCCTCTTCTTTTTGTTCTTTTTCTTTTTGCGAACATTCGGCGCATTTGGCCTGAACCAGCGAAGGCTGTACGCGGGACAGCACCGGGGTTGCCGCGGGTTGTTTTACCTCGACCGGCGCGGGGGAAACAGGCGTCACTTTGCGTTGAATCTCCACCGGTGATGCCCCGTTTTTTTCCGTCCTTTCGGATCGTTGAACCGGATCGGGCATCCGCATCACCTGGTCGGCCACGCGGTCGGCTTCTTGTTCGTAGGCGTCGCCGGGCTGGTTCACCGTCAGTTTGGCCTGGAAAAAAGGCATAGCCTGCGCCTTACCGAAAAATGTTTCATTCGATTTGGACGATTTGGACGCCTTGTTTTCCGTTTTTGCAGCCGGTGTTTGCATGACATTTGTTCCGGGGGGTTACCATTCCACCTGAATGGCTTCCTCCATCCAGGGCAGTTTTATGACCGATATACTCCAGGGCAGGCGTTCCAGCAGCATGTCCTGCCCCAGCCGTTCGGGGCGGAGCAGCCAGGCGGATTGCGATTCGGCACGCGAGAGATGGCCCATACGTTGCAGAAAGCCGCTGCGCAGACCGTCGGGACTGGTATTTTTCAGCGCCGGCCAGTTTTGGATCGCGGCTTTGAGCAGGTCGTTGCTTTCATTTTTTTCCGCTTCGCTCAAAGCGAGTTCGAGTGGAACAGGTTCTTCGAGCGGCAACCCGCAGAGCAGTTTGGGCAGCGTCAGGGCGGGTTCTTCCGGATTTTCCAGGCCGGTAGCCAGGAAATGTAAGAGGTGGATGGCGCGGTATTGGTCATCCGGAGTCGGGAAAGTCTTCCCATCGGTCATTTTAAGTTCCTGAAAAAAAGCGGGCAGATAGACGCCGAGCAGCACTACGCCGGCGTTGTCGACCATGATGCCCTCGGGCGGAAAACTGGTTTTATCCCGTTTTTCCTGGGCCGGTGTTTGTTCTGGGGCATCAGCAGGCTTGGGCTGGGTATCGGGCGCAGCGGTTTCCGGGGCGGGCTGCCGTTTGCCGGTCGTCTCATTCGCCGGGGCAGTTTGTGACAGGACACGGTAATACAGTTGTGTCAGCAGTTCCGCTTGAGGGGGCTGACTGAATCCTCCGTTTATGGCTTCGGCAAGCAGCGTCTTGAATAGTTGAACCCTTTGCACCGTGTCCATCTGACGGCCCAAACGGCTTTGCAACATTTGAACGGCTTGCGTCAACCAGCCGTCAGAAAAACCGAGCGCGATGTCCAGCATTTTATCTGAAAAATCCGGCGAAAATTGCCAGAGTAGCCGGCGTAGCGCGGAATCATTCCGTTGCAAAGCGGACAACAATGCCTGCTGGAGGGCGGCGGGGCGTTCGGCAGCGGCCTGCATGATATAGGTTTCCAGGGTTTTCAGCGCCATTCCGCGGGCATACCAGGGAAGGGCGCCGGTTTCCAGGAAAAACCGGAAAACCGCCAGGGCGTTTTCTTCCGGGTTCAGCACCCGCGCATACTCATCCATGACGGTATCTGCCTTCGCGGCCGCTTCCGTTACCTGTCGGCTGATCTGTTCCACGCAGCGCTCCACGAAGCTCCGTTCCCAATTGGTTTCGCCAAGGGCGCCGAGGTCGATCTCCAGCCGGTCGATGCGAATGATTCGGTCGGCAGGGGCGATTTTGCTGAATACCTCATCCAAACGCGGCAATACTTTTTCCTGGAACACACGCCCGGCCTGCCGTTGCAGTGCCACGGCGCCTGCCTCGCGGGGCAGTTCCAGGTCGAGTATCTGGCGGCGGATGCGGTGGGTCATGGATCAGGTTAGATTAAGTGCGTTTTTTACCACCCCTTCCGATAATCGGAACATCGGGAATATTCGGGTTTTCGCGGAAAATACTGTCGCCTTTGTCACCTTTGTCACCTTTATCGCCTTTATCGCCTTTTTCGCCTCTTGGACCGACCGGCCCAACGGGGCCAATTGGACCCATTGGTCCGGTTGGGCCAGGCGGGCCGGGCGGGCCGGCAACGATGCAACACCGGTACGGCAAGCTGAAATCGGCGATCACGCGCGGCAGGGTTTCTTCTGCTTCGTCCGGATTGGGTTTCGACTTCTTTTTGGCGCCGGTTCCGGAAGCAGGCGCGGCGTTTTCGTACACGAGAATAAAAGTTCCGCCTTTTGGCACACCGGCCAGATGTTCGGCGCCAAGCCATTCCAGGGTGAAAGATTGAGCCGTTTCCGCCGTTGCGCCAGAACCAATGGTATAAGGCGGCATGGTGACGCCATCGACGACGACCGGTTTTTGCAGATCGGCGATGGTCAGTTTTACGACTTTAAAATCGAGGTTGTGTTTGCGTACCAGGTATTGCAGCGCGTCGTACACGTCGTATTCGCGCGCGTCCGTTTCGCCGGCTTTCGGGTAAAGGCGGACTTTGGATTTGCCGATATGGCCTTCTATCCGGTAAAAATCGTGCGGATCGAGCGAATAATACAGCGGCCGGATCACTTCCCGGCGGTTGCTGTAACTGGGAAATTCTGGCGGCGCATCGGTGGCGTGATACGACAGGATGCGATCAGCGCTGCGGGTTTTGGCGCGGCGGTAGTTCCAGTAGTGTTGCAGGGACTGTGGATGATCGATCAGCGGGTAATAGAAGGGGATGGATTGTTCGCTGAGCGGGTAGATATAACTTTTACCCGGCGTGATGCGCAGGCGGCTGAAATCGGGTTTGTGCTCGATGAGGTTTCCTTCTTCGTCTTCCAGCAGGCACCAGCCCGGCACTTTACCCGGCGCGTATTTTTTGAGGTAAAAACCGTCGATCATCTGGAAAAAGCGCTGATAGTACTGGCGGCAGGCTTCCAGCCGGGCGGCATTGCCGTTATAGATCGGCGGCTGGTGGAAATGATCGCGCAAAACGACGTCCAGTCCGTTGGTATCCGGATGTTGCTGGGCGGGGCCCAGAATGAGGTGTTTGTGTTGTTTGGCCAGGGTTTCGAGGGTGTAGGGGCGCAGGTCGTTCATCAGGTCGACCAGGGCCCAGCGCAGTTCGTGGTAGGCCGCGATCAGGTCGCGCAGCCAGTCGTAGAAATACTGCGCGTAATATTTGGTGCCCACTTCGTTGGGTAGCGTTTTCGGGGGATCGTTGTACACGGTGAAACGGGTCCATTTTTCCGACAATTCTCCGAGCTTTTCCTGAAAGGTTTTTTTATCCAGCAAAGGGAACAAGGTGGGGTGATAACGCCGGATCAGCATTTTCACGGCCTTTTCCAGGCGCCCGATGGCGTCTTCGATGATCGGCCGCCAGGTGTCGTAAAAATCATGGACGCTGGTCAGCGTCGGGAAGGCGGTAATATCCAGGTCTTCGGGCGCGCACTCTTCTTCGGTGAAATAGCCGAAGCGGAAGAGCGGGATTTCGGGCAAACGAACGGCCGGATGCAGGCAGGCCCAAACGTCGTCGTCGGATACGTATTCATCTTCCGGGCTGTAATCTTCTTCGTGGATATAATCGGAGTTGTTATCGTCATCTGCCTTGCATTGGTGCGGCAGGCAACACAGTTTTTCCAGCAAGTCCTCCCGCCGCATCAGCAGGTACAGTCGTTTGTCGTCGACGGGTAAGAGCAGGATGATCTTGTCGGTGAGGAAGGGGAGTTCGAATTCGGCGTCAGTCTGCGGGGTAAGCGGTTTGGCGTCGGACGGGAGATTATCGGAGGGTTGGAGCAATTCCCACACTTCATAATACCCGTCGCCCTCCGTTTTTTTGAAAAAGTCGTATGCGGCGACGCCGGCGTATTTCCGGTAATGGGAAAATACCAGGTTATCCGGTTTGGGCGGGTCGCAGGGCGATCCCGTTTTGTGCTCGTCGTGTGATTTGTGCTCTTTTTTTGATTTGTGTGAACCGGAATTGGCTTGTTTGATTTCGGGAACCGGTTCTGCCTTTTTTTCCAAACCGGGTTCTATCACCAGTTCCCCGGCGGGCGTGACGCCGATGCCGGGCGTAATAGTGACATAGTGTTTCTCGTCGGAAAAAATATCGAATCCGCCGACAATACCCCATCCCGTCAGGGCAAGCCGCGCCAGCCGGACGCCGGCGCTGTTCTGGTCTTCCTGCAGCCATTCCTCTTTCCTCTCCTCGATTTCCTTGTCGATGCGGTCGATTTCAGTTTTATCGGCCTTTTTGTCCAGTTTGCCGTCGATCTCTTTTTCCAGGTCCTCCAGGGCTGTCTTGTCGGCCTTCTTATCCAGTTTGCCGTCGATTTCTTTTTCCAGATCATCCAGCGCCGTCTTGTCGGCTTTTTTGTCCAGCTTTTCGTCGATCTCTTTTTCCAAATCCTCCAACGCCGTCTTGTCGGCCTTGTCGCCGAGTTTACCGTTGATCTTATTCTCCAGGTCGGTCAGTTCGGTTTTGTCGGCTTTCAGGTTTAGGTCGTCCTTGTCGGCTTTTAAATCGAGGT
>JAKLJF010000145.1 GCA_023151335.1 Thermoanaerobaculia bacterium
CTTTGCCGCCCAACATCAAACTTCAAACTATTTTAACCGTGGGAATCAAAGCATTTGCCCCTGCCTCCATTGGAAATGTCGGCGTCGGGTTCGACATCATGGGTATGGCCCTCGAACGCCCGGGCGATGAGGTGATCGCGCGGAAAAGCGATACGCCCGGTCTGCGTATTGCCAAAATAACCGGCCACGGCGGTAAATTGCCATACGAGGTGGAGAAAAACACCGCCGGCGTGGCAGTACTGCGCCTGTTGGAACATCTCGGCGAAGCGGGCCGCGGCATCGAACTCGACATCCATAAAAAAATGCCGCTCGGCAGCGGGCTGGGCAGCAGCGCCGCCAGTGCGGTGGCAGCCGTACTGGCCGTAAGCGAACTACTGCGCAGCGGCCTGAGCAAACGGGAATTACTTCCCTTTGCCTGCGCCGGCGAACAGGTGGCTTCCGGCAGTTTTCACGCCGACAACGTGGCGCCCTGTATGATCGGCGGTATTGTGCTCATCCGCGATAACGCCACCCTCGACGTGCACCGCCTGCACGTGCCGCGCGGATTGTATGCAGCGGTCGTTTATCCACACCTCGAAGTGCTGACCAAAACCGCCCGCGCCATCCTGAAACCCGATGTGCCGCTGGCTTCTTACGTGCGCCAGAGCGCCAACGTCGGCGGCTTTATCGTGGGTTTGTTCAACGGCGACATCGAACTCATCGGGCGCAGCCTGCGCGATGAGATCATAGAGCCGCAGCGGGCTGGCCTCATTACCGGCTTTTACGACGTTAAGGAAGCCGCCCTGGCGGAAGGGGCGCTGGGTTGCAGCATTTCCGGTTCCGGCCCATCGGTTTTTGCGCTGTGCGCCAATAGCATGATCGCGGAAAATACCGCGTTGGCGATGCAACGGGCGTTTGCCCGGCACGGGGTGGAGAGTCAGATTTATTTGTCCGCGGTGAATCAGGAGGGGGCAATGATACAGTAAAAGAGAAAATATCCATATTGATTATTACTTTCACGCCGCCTTTTGCTTTCGCCAAATGGACAAAAGGCTAATCGCACATTATTTAACCAATTCAAATTTTTGTATGAAGCAGCAATTACTCACATTGCTCCTGGTCCTCTTTGTCGTGGGTGGCGCTCTGGCGCAACGCACCGTAAGCGGACGGGTAACGGAGCAGGCGGGCGGCGAACCGCTCATCGGCGCCACCGTCATCGTCAAAGGCGCCAATACCGGTACTACCACCGACGTGGACGGCCGCTACAGCATCCGCGTCAATAATGACAACGATGTACTTGTAGTCAAGTACACCGGCTTCCGCGGACAGGAAATCACTGTTGGCAACCGTTCTACCGTAGACATTATCCTCGAACAAAACGACGAGCTGATCGACGAAGTCGTTGTCATCGGTTACGGTAAACAGATCAAATCGACCCTTACGGGCAATATTGCCAAAGTGGGCGGCGAAAATGTAAAAGCCATGCCGGTTGTTTCCGTCGAACAGGCCCTTCAGGGACAGGCTGCCGGCGTGTACGTTGAAAGTGCCAATGGCAAGGTGGGTGGCGCCATGCGGGTGCGGGTGCGTGGCGTAGGTTCCATCAATGCCGGCACAGAACCGCTGTATGTGGTGGACGGTATTCCGCTATCCAAAGACGCACAGAACACTTCCGGCGCGCCCATGAACCCCCTGGCCGACCTGAATTTCAACGACATTGAATCCATTGAAGTATTGAAAGACGCATCGGCCAAAGCCATTTACGGCGCGCGTGGCTCCAACGGCGTGGTCATTATCACGACCAAATCGGGCCGCAGCGGTAAATCGCGCGTGGAACTGGACCTGCAGATGGGTACCACCCAGCCTACCGGCCGCCGCGAATTCCTGAATGCCGCCGAATACATCGAATTGTTCACCGAGGCTGCCAATAACTCGGACGACATCGAAGGCGTACCCTACGACGACCCGAACTCCTGGACGACATTCGTGCAAGGCCGCTTTCGCCGTTACGACGGTCATACCAACTGGGAAGAGCGTATCGACCAGACCGATTGGCAGGAAGAAGCGCTGCGCACCGGCCGTATCCGCAATGCCACCCTGTCGTTCAGCGGCGGCAACGATAAAGTACGCTATTTTGCCAGCGGCAATATCGGCCTCAACGAAGGCGTGCTGGTGAGTAACGAACTGGAGAAAAACGGCGGACGCCTTAACCTCGACTTCGATGCCACCAAACGCCTTAAAGTAGGCGTCGGACTCAGCCTGGCCCGCACCTTCACCCGCCAGGTATCGAACGACAACGCCTTTTCCACCCCTTTGCAATTGATCGCCCTGGCGCCCATTACGCCCAAACGCGACGAAGACGGCGTATTGTACGACCGCCCTGTGACCACGTACTACAACGGCCTGATCGATATGGAAGACGGCCAGCGCAAAGTACACAGCCTGCGCACCCTTGCCAATATATTCGGCGATTACAAGATCACCGACAACCTGGGCTTGCGCGTGGAAGGCGCGGCCAACCTGTACAATGTGCGCGACGACGCAAAATTTGGCGAACGCACCGATAATGGCAACGACAGCCGCGGCTACGGCTACTCTGCCTTTGCCAATGCTACCGACTACAACGCCAACGCCGTGTTGCACTGGGATCGCGCGTTCGACAATCACGACCTGGGATTCGACCTGGGCTCCGAGCTGTTCACCAGCGAAAACACCTATACCCTGGTGGAAGGCGAACAATTCCCCAGCGACGAATTCAAAACGCTGGCCAGCGCCGCTTCCATTACAGCCGGCACCTCCACGATCACCAACTACAGCTTTTTGTCGTACTTCGGTCGCGCCCGTTACAACTTCGCCCGCAAGTATCTGCTCAACCTGAGCGCCCGCGTCGACGGTTCCTCCCGTTTCGGTCAGGACAAACGCTACGCTTTCTTCCCCGCCGCCTCGGCCGGATGGGTGCTGTCGGAGGAAGGTTTTCTGAAAGACAACAGCCTGCTCAGCTTCCTGAAATTGCGCGCTTCCTGGGGAATAAGCGGCAATGCCGACATCGGCAACTTCCAGTCGCTCGGTTTATACGGCTCCGGTAACTACAACGGCGTAAGTACGCTCAGCCCGGACCAGATCCCCAACCCGGCGCTTACCTGGGAAAAAAGCACCGAACTGGACTTCGGTATCGACTTCGGTTTGTTCAACAACCGCCTCTCGGGTGAAATCGATTACTACGTCAAAAATACCACCGACCTGCTCCTCAATGTACCGGTACCGGCTACTTCAGGTTTCACCAATCAGTTCCAGAACGTGGGTGAATTGCGCAACAAAGGCGTCGAACTGGTGCTCAATTCCAACAACTTTACCGGCAAATTCTCCTGGACCACCTCCCTCAACCTGGCCTACAACAAAAACGAGGTCATCTCCCTGGCCGGTGGCCAAACCATCATCGACGACGGCAGCAACATGAACGTGGTGAAAGTGGGCGAACCCATCGGCGCTTTCTTCGGCGCCGAATATGCCGGTGTTGACCCCGACAACGGCGACGCGCTTTGGTACGTCAACGCCATGGACGACAACGGCAACATCATTGATCCGACGGCTACGACCAACAACTTTTCAGATGCCAACTTCGTGATCCTCGGCTCGCCGCTGCCCAATGTGATCTACGGCCTCGACAATACCCTTTCGTACGGCGGCCTGACGCTGAACGTACGTTTCCAGGGCCAAACCGGCAACCAGGTACACAACGGCGGCGGCCTTTTTATGTCGTGCAACGCCTGCTGGTTCGACAACCAAACCCGCGACCAGCTCGAGCGCTGGCAGAACCCCGGCGACGTCACCGACGTGCCGGAAGCCCGCCTCGGCTACTCCAACGGCGACCAAACCCGCAGCAGCCGTTACCTGTCGGAGGGCAGCTACCTGCGCCTGAAAAACGTGACGCTGGCCTACGACCTGCCCTCCAGTTGGTTTGCTAAAGCCGGCGTCCGCGATCTGCGGCTCTACGTCACCGGCACCAACCTGCTCACCTTCACCAAGTACGATGGCTGGGACCCGGAAGTAACCACCGACTATCTCGCCAGCAATATTATTTACGGCGTGGATTTCTATTCGGCCCCGCAGCCGAAGAATATTGTTTTCGGCCTGCGCGTAGGATTTTAAAAAATGATGAATTATGAATGATAAATGATGAATTTTTCGCGTTTGGAAACTTCATTCAGTATTAAAATTAAAATAGAATTCAATAATGAAACTATATAAATATGTATTATCAGGGCTGTTGGTACTTAACCTGACTGCCTGCGATAAGGAACTCGATCTTCAGCCGGCCCAAAGCATCAGCGAGGAGCTGGCACTCAGTACCGATGCCAACGTAAAATCGGTGCTGCTGGGCGCCTACGACGCCCTTGCACAAGACGGCCTGTTTGGCGGCAATACCCTGCGCGATGCCGAGCTGCTGGGCGCCGACGGCGAACTCCGTTGGGTAGGTACCTTCGAAGGTCCCCGCGATGTATTCAACCACTCGATGATCGCCGGTAACTACGAAGCGGAAAACATGTGGGTAGATGCCTACGAAACCATCAACATCTGCAACAATGTGCTGGAAGCCATCGAAGTGGTGAACGAGGAAGACCGCGACCAGGTGCGTGGCGAAGCCCTGTTTATCCGGGGTATGGCTTATTTCCAGCTGGCGCGTTTCTACGGCCAGGTGTACGAGGCCGGCGGCGGCAATACGCAACCGGGAGTGCCTATCGTGGTGCGCCCCACCCGCGGCATCGACGAATCCAGCCAGGTGTCGAGAAATTCGGTGGAGGAGTGTTACACACAAATACTCAACGATTTGAACGAGGCGAAATCCCTTTTGCCCGATGAGAACGGCGTGCAGGCGGGAAAATTCACCGCTGCCGCCCTGCTGGCCCGCGTGTATCTGCAAATGGGACGTTACGCCGAGGCCCGCGACAACGCCAACGAAGTGATCAACTCGGGCTTGTTCAGCCTCCTGCCCAACTACGCCGATATTTGGAACAACGACGATAATACGTCGGAAGATATCTATGCCGTGCAGATATCCAGCCAGGATTTCGGCGAGGCCACCATGACCGTATTCTTCTCCGTACCAGCCTTCGGCGGTCGCGACGGCGATATTGAGATCGAGCAAAAACACCTCGACCTGTACGATCCTTCCGATGAGCGACTGGCCCTTTTCTTCGAAGCCAACGGCGGTATCATGTACTCCGGCAAATGGCGCGAGCAGTACCGGAACATGCCCATTATCCGCCTGGCCGAGATGTACCTGATCCGGGCCGAATGTAACGCCCGCCTCGGTACCTCCACCGGCGCCAGCGTGGATGACGATTACAATGCCGTGCACACCCGCGCCGGTCTGACGTCCAAAACCGGCGTTACGCTCGACGATATCCTGCTCGAACGCCGGCTCGAACTGGCGCACGAAGGACATCGCATACACGACATCAAACGCCTGAAAGGTTCAGCCGACGGCCTGCCTTACGACGACAATCAACTGCTGTATCCGATTCCCGCCCGGGAAATCGAGGCGAATAAGAACTTGCAGCAGAACCCGGGGTACTAAAGTAAACGAACACAATTTTATATTTAAACACACAGGCACATAGAACACATAGATCATTTATTGTAAGGTCTATGTATTCTATGTGCCTGTGTGTTTCAGCAATTTCTTAATACTACTTTGCCACTATGAAAGTGCATAACGTTTACGAAACTTTTAAAAGTTTCGTAAAAGTACTTCACGGCTTGGCCATGCTGAAAACTTGGCGGCTCGAGGTATATAAGGTGGCCCGGTTGGAGGTGTTATCGCGACGCAGGAACGGTGAAAAAGTCAAAATAAATGAAAAACTGTTGGGGTTTATTTCTGCGCCACCCAGCCTCACACCCTTACTTCAAAACTGTTTATTCCGCCGCAACCCTTCCAAAAAACCTCTCACCGCGCTAAAACTCACTGTTTCCCGAATAAAATGCGCCTGCGCCGCCCCGGCTTCCGCCTCGGTAGCGCCCAGGTGGTTGAGAATATTGGTCAGGTGCATTTTCATGTGGCCTTGCTGGATGCCGGTGGTGACGAGCGAGCGCACGGCGGCGAAATTTTGGGCCAGGCCCACGACGGCCACGATCATCATCAGTTCTTTGGCGGAAGGGTTGCCGAGCATTTCGAGGGCTTGTTTGGCCAGCGGATGCAGGGCGGTGAGGCCGCCCACCGTCCCGATAGGGAGCGGGATTTCCAGCTCGAAGCGGAAAATGCCGTTTTCCACCCAGGCCCGGCTGAGGCTGCGGTACTGGCCGTCGCGGCAGGCGTAGGTGTGGCCGCAGGCTTCCACGGCGCGGAAGTCGTTGCCGGTGGCGAGAATGACGGCGTCGATGCCGTTAAAGATTCCTTTATTATGCGTGGCGGCGCGGTAGGGATCGATGTTGGCGATCCGGACGGCGGTGCACACCCGGTCGACGGCGGCATGGCCGGGTAGGCCGGCGTCGCGGGCCAGGTCTTCCAGTTCGGCTTCGGAACATTCCACCCAGGCGCGCACCAGGCAATTGGGGTTGTAGTTGGAGAGGATACACATCACTACTTCCACGTCGCGTTCGCGGTCGTTCAGGCCGGAATGGGTTTCAAGAAACAATTCCAGTTGGTCGCCAAAACGTTCGAGCACGGAATTGATAAAATTGGCGCCCATGCTGTCGCAGGTATTGAAGGAGGCGCGCAGTTGATAGTATTGCGGTTCCAGGGCGGTATAATCGAGCAATTCGATGTCGAGTATGCCACCACCGCGTTGGCGCATGTTGGCCGTGAGGTCGTCGCAGGAGCCGAGCAAATGGGCTTTCAGTTCGGGAAACAGGTCGCGCAAGCGGGAAGGTTCGCCGCCCCAGCGGAAATGTACCTGACCGAGTTTGACGGTGTCCACTACTTCGGCAAAAAAGCCGCCGCGATCAAGCCAGAATTTGGCCGCGCTCGAAGCCGCTGCCACCACGCTGCTTTCTTCGATCACCATGGGCACGGCGTACACTTTGCCATTGATCATAAAATTGGGCGCCACGCTGAACGGCAGGGTGTAGTTGCTCACGGCATTTTCGGTAAAGCCGTCGATGATCTTTTGTTGTTGTTCGTCGGGCTGGTGCCAGGCGGTAAAAGCCTGTTCCGCCGCGGCAGGGTCGGAGAAAAAGTTGGTCGCCAGCCACTCTATTTTCTGGCGCTTGCCGAGTTTGGAAAAGCCCGAAATTGTCTTAGCCATTTATTGTGCGCTTGTTGTCTCAAAATTCGTAATTCAGGTGGCAAATTGCGTCATAAACGGCCGGATTATTCGCTGATCCGCCGAATGATCCAAGACGGCAAATACGACTTCCTCGAAAACGCCCTTAAAAACCGGATTTTCCATCAAATGTTTATGAAACCAGCCGGCCACGGCTGCCGGGTCGTTCTGAAAAACGCCGCAGCCCCAGGCGCCCAATACGAGACGCCGGTAGCCTTTTACCAACGCCACCGATAATATTTTTTCCAAACGCGCCAGCATCACCGGTTCGATTTGCGGGATATTTTGCTTTTCCTGACGCATCACCACGCCGGCGTTCACGGCTGGGGCGGTGAGGAAAGAAACGGTGTAAAAAGAATCGAGCAAGGCGCCGTTGTCGTCGCGGAAAACCGGCACCGCCGGCGAATAGATCATGTGATCGGTGTAGAGGCAACCGCGGGCGGCGCGGTTGGTCTGATACATCGCCTGCATTTGTGCGATGCACGGATAGAGGGCCGACGAACGCGCCAGGCTTTCTTCCTGGGCCTGGGCGCCGGTCAGGAAACCGCCTCCCGGATTTTTGGCAGAGGCGAAATTCAGACAAAACACCTTGTCCGTTTGTGCGGCCAGCCGTGCGGCGGCCTGCAACGTGGTTTCATTGCTGACGGAAAACCGGGTACGCATTCTTTGGGGCAAGAAAGTGTCGCGTTGAGGCAACAACGCCGGGGAATCGCCGGGTTTCAACAGCAGGCTTTCCCGGATGGCGTTTTGTATAGCGACTTCCAGGCGTACCGTTTCTCCAATGGCATTCGTGTAAAAACCGCGTTCAATGATATTCAGTGTTTCCTGTGCCGCGGCAATGCGTTGCAATCTGTTCATAATACGTCTTTCAACGTCAAAAAAGCGTATGCAAGTTCCATTCCGCGCTTTTGCGCTTCCACGTAGGTCTTCAGTTCCTCATACTCGCCCCTGGCGTGTTTCAAAAATCCGGATGCCTGCCCGTATACGGCGGGTAGTTTGGATTTCCGGATGAGGTAATACCCGTCGAGAAAATCGCGCACGCCACCGGAAAGAATAAGGTTGTCCACTTTCCGGTATTTGCCCAGCGAGCCGTAAAGCAGATTGGTGAAGTCGAGCATTTCGCCGGCGCTATGGCCTACGGTGGCTATTTTTGCAAAAACCTGTATTTTCTCCGGGTCGCTGCGCAGGAGTTCCAGTTTGGCAAAATTGGTGCCGCCGGCCGCCGCAAACTCGATGGCTGCCAGGGGCAGTTGCATCAGTTCGCGCAGGCTTGCCGGCCCGATACCCTGGCCGACTTCCTTGACGATGACCGGGAAATCTGCTTTTTTCAACAGGTTTTTAATCGTCTCCAGCGGCGGATGCAGAAACCGGTCGCCTTCCGGTTGCATGGCTTCCTGAAGGGGGTTCACATGCACGATGAGCCCGTCGGCCCGCAGGCGGCCCAGCAGGTCGCGGATGCGGTCAAGTTCCTGCGCATAGAGCAAACGTTCCACCTGCGCCACGCCCAGGTTGGCGTATAGCGGAAGATCGGCGCCGATAAAATCGCGCACGTCGAAATCGGGCAAGTATTCGTTGCTGTATAACAACTGCCGGCAGGAGCCGAGGCCCATGCCCATACCGAATTCGCCGCAGGCGCGGGCGAGGTTGCGGTTGATAGTGCCGGCCAGTTTGGTGCCGCCGGTCATGGAAGATACCCAGATGGGCAGGCGCAGGGTTTTGCCGGCAAATTGCAGTGGCGGAATAATTTCCGGCGTGGGATGCGCCGCCAGCATAGGTTCGTAGTAGAAGCGCCCGTCCAGTTCGGGGGCGCTTACCTGGCTTTGAAAAGCCATTTCGATGTGGTCTTTTTTCCGGGAAACGGCGGTCGGATCGTGGTCGGGAGTAGCCGGTACGGTTGTTTTTTTTGTGCTGGATTTTTTCATGTCGCAAAGGTTGCGGCGTGGCGGCGGGCGCAAAGATAGGGTTTCTGGTTAGAAGGTTAGAAGGTTTCTGGTTGCATGGAAACAAGCGAGCCAGGGAAAAGGTTGGAGCATTATTCGAATTCACAGCCGGTATATCTGGCTGGTTGTGATCCGGGAAACCGCAAAAGCGCACAGCCCGTAGAGCAATTTTATCTGAATCATCTTTTTATGTGATATACATCATTTTAGTTTATATTTGATTGGCAGGAGCTTACGCAAAACTTTATCTTAAAGTAAACGGAATATGAAAACCACAATTTATGGATTAATTAAAATAAAAGAAACTAATATTTCCATTCCGGGTTTAATGGTTTCTGTTTTCGGCGAAATAACGCCATTGAAAAAACCTTCAAAAATACCTTCCGGAAAAGCGATTGAAGTTTCCGGGTCAATTTCTGCT
>JAKLJF010000146.1:0-444 GCA_023151335.1 Thermoanaerobaculia bacterium
TACGTTTACGAAACTTTTAAAAGTTTCGTAAACGTTATGCGCATTCATGCTGAAAACTTGGCGACGCGAGGTATAATTCATTTTTTCCGAGGCGTCGTTCAAAATCGCTCCAATAAAGACTTATGAGGGTCAATTGGTCTCGTACCAATTTTTTATGGAGTTTGACTCCATGCTCAGTCATAAGGAATCTTCAACCAGATATATTCTGCAAATATAACGCTATTTATACGACAATTCAACTACCAGTAACCCCTTACTCCGAAAACACCAGCGACGTACAATTCCCCCCAAACCCGAACGAGTTGCTCAGCACGTGCCGTACCCGTTCACCTTTGCGGAAACGCGTTTCCGGAATCAAACCAAGCCCTTCGATGGGCGTTGTGAAACGCAGGTTCGGGTAGATCAATCCCTGTTGCACCGACAATACCGACAAGACCGCCTCGA
>JAKLJF010000146.1:454-9580 GCA_023151335.1 Thermoanaerobaculia bacterium
GGCCGGTGAACGCCTTGGTGGAGCTGAACGGCGGGCACTGTTCGCCGAACACCCGGCGCAGGGCAGTGCCTTCCGACTGGTCGTTGTTGGGCGTGCCGGTGCCGTGTACGTTGATGTAGCCGATATCGGCCGGTTGCAGGCCGGCTTTGGCGAGGGCGCCGGTCATGGCCAGGTAAGAACCCGTGCCCTCGGGCGAAGAGGCCGTCTGGTGGTAAGCGTCGGTAGCATTGTGCCAGCCGCTGAGCCGGCACAGGGGGGCTATGCCCGTTTCCTGCATGGCTTTTTCCGACAACAACAGCACGTATCCGGCGCCTTCGCCGAGGTTGAGGCCGGCGCGGCCCTGGTCGAAAGGCCGGCAGGGAGCGCGGTCAAGGATCATCAGGGTGTTGAAGCCGTTGAGGGTGAACACCGTGAGGGCATCCACGCCGCCGGCCAGCACCACGTCGAGCAGGCCCTGGCGGATCATACGCGCCCCGAGCAAAATGGAGTTGGCCGACGAGGAGCAGGCCGTACTTACGGTACTGACATACCCCGTGATACCCAACCGTTCGGCCACCACCTCGGTGATGCTGCCGCTTTCGTGGTGCACCACGTCGCGCAGGTGGCCCGAGGCGGGGTTTTGCATAAAATAACGGTAAAACCACTCGGTTTTATCCATGCCGCCCACCGTGTTGGCGGAAATGAAACCGCTGCGAAGGGCAGGCGATGGCCGCCACCCGGCCGAATCCAGGGCTTCGCGGGCAGCGAGGAGGCTCAGCAGGGCGGTGCGGGAAAGCCACTCCGGCGCCCGGGCGGCGCCGGCGAGCGCCTCGTTGCTCCGGGGCACTTCGGCCACGGGAATGACGCCCCGGTGCGCGCTGCGCAGGTATTGCATTTCCCCCACCCCGCTGCGCCCGGCTTCGAGGGATTCCAGCGTTTCAGCCACGTTGTTGCCAATGGCCGAAATCATGCCAATGCCGCCGATCCAGACCCTGCCGCTCATTTAACCCACTTTTTGATGCGCCATAACGTACTCGGCGATGCTGCGCACCGAGCGGAAAATTTTGGGTCCTTCTTCCGGGTTGGCGATTTTAATGCCGTAGTGTTGCTGGAGCATAACGATCAGTTCGAGGGCATCGATAGAGTCGAGGCCCAGGCCGTCCACGAAGAGCGGCTCGTCGTCGCCGATTTGTTCGGGGCTGAGGTGTTGCAAGTTGAGTTGTCCGATGATCTTGGCTTTAAGATCCTGCATCAACGATTCCATAAAGTGCGCTTACATTTTGCCGGTTGTGTATGACGGAACCGGGTGTTTGTTTTTGCCCGGCAAGGTATAAAAAGGCCTCGTATTGATCCTGAAAAACGTCGACCCATCCGCCGATAACGGCCAGGGCGGCGCCCTGCTCCAACAGTTGGCCGGTATAATCGTTCAAAAAGGGGATGTCGAATTGCTCCTGCACGAAAAAGGTATTCTCGCCTTTGATCTGGTGGCGGATGCAGATCTCGCCGATGACGATATTCGGCAGCGTGTACACAAACAGGGCCGGACTCGGTATGCCGCTCATCGATTCCTGGTATCGTACGTCGGTATCGAGGCTGCTGTGCCGGTTGGCCAGCACTACAGCCACCGATTCAGGCGGGTATTCTTCTTTCAGCGTCCGCCCCCGCAGCATGACCTCCGCGGCCAGGAAACCCAGCTGGCAAAGCCGGTCCATTTTATAAAATTTGGGGTAATCGATCTGCAAATACCGGTAAGTGTTTGTCAAAAAATCAGGCAAGCCGGATGCCCGGTCTTCAAAAACCGTTTGTCCGTTGGCGGTAACGGCATTTTGCCGGATCCGGCACCAGCTAGTGATGTAGTTCATGTTCGAGTTTGATGAGCCTGGCCAGCCGTTTCAGCCCCGTTTCATGGTTTCTGACGTAGGGGTTATTCAGGTCCCAAACGTAGCCGGCCAATACCGAACATATCTGCCGTTTGATTTGTTCGTTGGGGTGCTCGGCAAAAAAGATGGTGCCGAGCGTGCCGTCGTACCAGCCGTTCACGTAGGAACGGAAGGTATTGACGCCTTGCATCATGTATTGCATGTAGTCGCGCTCCCAGTCCACGTTTTCGCCGTTCAATTTCCGGACGACCAGTTCGCCGGCCCGCTGGCTGGACGCCACGGCCAGGGTAACGCCCGAGGAAAACACGGGGTCGAGAAACTCCGTCACGTTGCCGGTAAGCACAAAGCCTTCGCCGTAAAATCTGTCGGTCGTGGTCGACCAGGCCTCGATAGTGCGCGGCTCGAACAGGAACTCCACCTGGCGGAAGCGTTCGCGGATATGCGGCTCGTTTTCAATCATGGCGCGCAACTGTTGGTCGGGCGTGCCGGGGTATTTTTCAAAAAACGCGGGATCGCCGACAAAGCCGACGGAGGTGACGCCTGTGGAAAAGGGAATCACCCATATCCAGGTAGTCGGTTCGTGTACCACGACGGTGATGCGGTTCGGCTCGCCATCGAAATGGCGGTTCACGTCTTTTGCGTGCGTGAACAGCGTTTTGCGCGGCGGCAGCGACGAGGGGCGGTCGAGATGGAACAAACGCGGGATCACCCGGCCGTAGCCGCTGCCGTCGATGATGAAGCGGGCTTCAATCCGTTTCGTATGGCCGCCGGGCGTTTCCACGGTGGTTGTTGAGCAGGAGCCCTTGAATTCGATGCCGGTGACGCCGGTTTCATACTCCACGGGCACCCCGCGGGCGGCCAGGTTGTCGGCCAGGATTTTGTCGAAATCGGCGCGGGGCACTTGCCAGGTCCAGGTCCAGCCCGGTGTGTGGGCGTCGGAGAAATTGTAGTCGCATACCCGGCCGTCGCGCACGAATTTGGCGCCGAATTTTTCCTGGAACCCTTGTTGTTTGACCGCTTCCAGAAAGCCTGCGGCTTCCAGCGCCTCCATGCAGCGCGGCAGCAGGCTTTCGCCGATGACAAAACGCGGGAACCTTTGTTTTTCCACCACTTTTACGCGGTATCCTGCCTGGTGTACCAAGGCTGCAGCCACGGTGCCGGCCGGGCCGGCGCCAATGACGAGGACGTCAACATTTTCAGTATTCACAGCAAGAAAGTTTTCTACATACGGCTTTTCAGGGCGGCAAAGGTAGGGAGAAATGGCCAGGGAATGGACGTATATTTTTCCTGGAAGATCCATTTTCCAGCGCGTTATGTATATGATTTCCCCAACACCAGCGCCCCGTTACACCCCCCGAATCCCGAGGCTGTTTTCAGGCAATATTCCATTACTTGGCGCAAGGGTTGGGTACATACCGTCACCGGCCGGCTCACGCCCGGCGTTTCAAAACCCAGAGTGGGCAACACCGTGTTTTCGCGCAGCGACTGTGCCGAGAGCACCGATTCAAGTAATCCGGCCGCGCCGAGGGTGTGGCCGAAATACCCTTTCAGGCTGTTCAGCGGCACGTCGTTCAGGCCGGAAAGGTCGAAAGCCCTGGCTTCCATCTCGTCGTTGTAGGGCGTGGCGGTACCGTGCGCCGAGATAAAACCTATATCGGCGGCACGAACGCCCGATTGGGCGAGCGCCCGGTTTACGGCCTCACTCAGTTCCGCGCCGGTGCGGGAGGGGCCCGAAATATGGTTGGCGTCGTTGCTGAGCGCGCCGGCGAGGATACGCACGGGCGCGCGTTGGCCGGCGCGTTGCGGTTCGAGGGAGAGCACCGCGGCGGCGGCGGCTTCGCCGAGGTTGAGGCCCTTGCGCCGGCTGTCGAAGGGCCGGCAGGGTTCGTCGCTCAGGGCCTGAAACGACTGAAAACCCGACCATACAAAACGCGTCACTTCGTCGGCGCCCATTACCACGGCATGGCGGAACCGGCCGTTTTCCAGCAGCCGCCGGCCCAGCAGCAAAGCCGCCAGACCCGATACGCAGGCATGCGACACCACGAGCGGCGTATTGGGGTTTTTAAAAAAAGCCGCCACTTTTCGGGCTGGGCTGTTCAGCAATAAGTCAGGGTTTGAGGGATCGCCGTTTTCCAGCAGGGCTATGTTGCCTTTTGTCGTGGAAAGGATAAAAACGGTGTCCGGGTCGTCTGCCCGGACGGATGTTTGCGACAACGAATCGGCGACTGACAGCAGCAGCATTTTTTCAAAACGCGTCCGGGCCCCGGCTCCAAAGCCGCCGGCTAAATACCTTTCTTCCAGCGCCTGATCGTCGAGCACAGATGCCTGGAACGGCGTTTCCGACCAGGCGGCGCGCAGATGTTGCCGCACCCCGCTTTGTCCACGCAGCAGCGCGGCAAAATTGCGGGGGGTATTAAACCCCAGGGGTGAAACCACGCTATCGGAAACGATAAAAACCATGCGTTCAAATCAACAAATCAACAAATCAACAAAACATCAATGTTCCTCCTGCCAAAACTCCTGCAACAACTCGAATAAAGGCTGATGTTCGGATACAAAATGCGTGGCGCGCAGTTTATCCACTTCGAACCAGCGCAGTTCGGCGATGTCGTCGTTGGGTTCGGGTTCGCCGTCGGTAATGACGCAGGCATACAGGTGGGTAATAACAGTGTCCATAGAGTCGCGGTAGCGCCAGTCGTCGATGCGGCAGGAACCGAGGTAGGTCAGTTCGGCCACCTCGATGTCGCCGCATTCTTCGCCAAGTTCGCGCAGGGCGGCCATTTCGTAGCTGTCGTCGCTGGGGTCGGTGAATCCGCCCGGCAGGCGGAATTTGGTTTCATTTTCTTTACGGGCCAGCAAAATGTCGCGATAGCCGGGGCGAAAAACGGCAATATCGACGGTGGGGTACACCGTGGGATAGCGGCGCAGGGTGGAGTACAATACGCCGGCGCGGAAATCGCGCGGGCTGGCGGCGCCTTCCACGACGATATCTTCCGGCAGATCGCCTTCCGGGGCATCGAGGGCCGCGGTTTGAAAGCGGCCGGAATAACGGTCGACAAAATCTTCCCGGCTGCCATACAGGATCACTTCGCCTTCGGGCCGGAGCGCCATGATCCGGCGGTCGAGTTCCTGACTCCAGATGCGGTCGTCGGGCAGGTCGGGCATTTCATACACCGGTACGGATTCGCCGTATTTTTCATAGAACATTTGACCACGAAACGCCCATTCGAGGGGATTGCGGTCGCTGGGAGCCGGGTTAGTGGACAGGAAGATCAGGGTGTGTTTGTGTTTTTGCCGCACCGATTCGATGAGTTGATCGTGCACGGCATTGAGCTCAAAAACCTGGAATCGTCCTATTATGATGCCGGTGCCGGATGGA
The DNA here is from genome assembly GCA_023151335.1 of Thermoanaerobaculia bacterium. Classification (GTDB taxonomy): domain Bacteria; phylum Bacteroidota; class Bacteroidia; order Chitinophagales; family Saprospiraceae; genus M3007. The sequence continues at coordinate 5,693 of JAKLJF010000146.1, forward strand.
GTCGTCATACGGAAATTAGTTTATCAGGCGGCAAGGTACATGGAAGTCGGGAAATGGCGTGTTGTCCACGCGCTAAAAGGCCAAAAGTATAAAGGCCGGCCGGGTTTAACCGGCACGGCCTTCGTAAATTTGAGGTTATACTGGTCTGTTGCAGGAGGTGTTTTTCGGCGCTTTTCGGCCCGGGCGCAGGGGAAACGGCTGTTGTCGTGTGTTTAAATGTCCAAGATTTAATGCGGAGGTTCTGACGGCAAAGATGAGCAGGGGAGACACACAGTCATTTCATACGCTGTAACCTGCCACAAAACAAAGCCGCATTTCTTCAACCGTCAAGGTTAAACCCACAACCGTGTCATTTGGGTCAATAACCGTGCAATGCTAACCTTTTTAGTTGTTAAAACATCCCGTACCTTTTCGCTGTGAAACCGCCATCCATACGAACTTTCTGGGCGCTTTTATGCGGGCTCTGGCTCAACATACTCGCGGCCCAATCGCCCGCTTACCTGCATTACAGCGTTCGCGACGGTCTGCCAGGCAACCTGGTGTACTGCGGCCTGCAGGACAGACGCGGCTTGTTGTGGTTTGGCACCGACAAAGGCCTGGCCTGTTTCGATGGTACCCGTTTCAGGACATATAGCGTGGCCGACGGGCTTCCCGACCCGGAGGTATTGAATATGCATGAAGACAGACAAGGCCGGATATGGCTTTTTTGTTTCCGCAAAAAGCCCTGTTATATGCTCGATGGACAGATTTTCACCGAAAAAGAAGATTCCGTTCTGGCCCAGCTGGATTTTAAAACAGGCACTTATGTTATTTCAGAACAATCGGAAAAAGAATGGTGGCTGACAGAGTTGACCAATAAAACCTACCATTTCAGTGAAAAAGGCATTGAACGACGAATTTTTCCCTCTGTGGTCGTCCGGTTTCACCGATTCGGGGACAATTTTATCGCCCTGGGATTTTATGATTTTTTACGGGTGAACGAACAGGGCGAAGCCGAATTGATCTACCAGATCAAAGGCGCCAGGGGCTTCACTTCGTTGGAAGTGTCCGGCAACCGTATCCGGTACGCTTTTAACAAAAAACTCTTGTTATTGGAGTGGCGAAACGGACAGTTCGCCCAACTGGCTGAAATACCCGACCTGACCGGACAGGTATTCACCGATAAACAGGGCCGCTTTTGGGTGTGTTCCCTGACTTCGGGCGCGGTGCTCTTTAAGAACAACCGTCGCGACCTTTCCAACCCCGTGACGTATTTGCCCGGGAAAAAGGTCATTAAAATGTTTGAAGACAAACAGGGCATACTGTGGTTCTGCACGGCCAACGAGGGCATTTACGCCCTGGCCCAAAATGCGCCGGTCAATTTCCGTTCCGAACTGGGCATTCCTTCCCTCAATATCCGGGCGCTGGCCCGCAATGAAGCCGGGCAAGTGTTGGCGGGCGACGACGCCGGTAACGTCAATATCATCCGGGGCGACAAACTGGAACAAACCATCCCTACCGGCGCTTCCGATGGATACAATCATATCCGGCAGATCATTCCCGTCGGCAGGGATGAATTCTGGGTGGGATCGGACGAATCCCTCCAACATTTTTACCACAACTTTAAAACCCGAAAAATATTTGCCAACGAAATCAGCATCAAAAGTATCCTGCTGAGAAATGACCGGATCTGGTTTGCCGGCGCCACTAATCTGGCTTATTATCCCGTTGACCGGCCCTTGTTCAAAAGCATCGTTCCCAGCCGGTTTACGGCCATGGACGCCGATTCGGAAGGCAATATCTGGGTGGGCGGAATGGATGGCCTGTATTCAGAAAAGGACAGTTTTCAGGCCAACTGGGGCGACGCTTTCCCGGAACTGAAAAACCGGATCATGACCATCCGCAAAGCCGGGCCCGATCAATTGTGGGTTTCCACTCCGGGCGACGGGCTGATCCTGCTCGACGTGAAAAACGGCGCCGTCAGCCGCCTCGAAGTGATCAACCGGAAACTGAAAAAACCGATTGAAAACATACAATCCCTGTTCGTGGAAAACAGCGGGCGTGTTTGGCTGGCTACCAACCGCGGCGTGTACGCCCTCGACCGCAACAGGAAGGTACTGCATTTCGATTCGAACGACGGCCTGGCCGACGACGACGTCAATGCCGTTCTGGCGCACGGCGATACCCTCTGGGCCGGGACGGTATCGGGGCTGACCCGCATGGTGCTGCCGCCCGTAAATGAAAAAGACAACTTCCCTACCCTCATCGTCGGGCTCCGTTGCCAAAAGGGCAATCAGGCCATGCAATTACACCTGATGGACTCGCTGCCGGCACACCGAAAAGTCGTACTGCCTGCCGGTATTTCCAACCTGGAACTGGACATGGCCGGGCTGGATTACCTGCTGCGCGGGAACCTGCAATTTCAGGTCATTAAACAGAATGAACTGTTGCCGCTGCCCTGGTGGACCTTCGACAACCTGGGCGCCTGGATCTATTCCGGTTTCAGAGGACGCCGCGATACCACCCTGGTGGAGGCGGGTTCTTTCAACCTGGGCGCTTTCGTTCCTGCCGGGAATTACCGCATCCAGGTAACTGCCGTTAAAGCTTCGGGCGCAAAAAGCCAGTTTCCGGACGCCTGGACCATTATCAAAAAACCGTATTGGTACGAGTCTTTCTGGCTTTATTTAATCTTGTGGATTGTGCTGGGATATGGCATCTACCGGATTTACCGGGCACGTATCGCGTACCGGGAGATAAATGCGGCAGCCTCGGCACTGCAATTGCAGGCCCTTCAATCGCAGATGAACCCGCACTTTATCGGCAACACCGTCAACGCTATTCAGCAATTCATGCACCCCCCCGATCCGGTGAAAACCAGCGAATATATAGCCCTGTTCATGCGCCTGCTGCGCCGCACGATGGACTTTTCGGAACAAACGTTTATTCCTTTTGAAGAAGAATTGAGTTACGACGAAGAGTACCTGAAACTGGTACACCTGCGCTTTGAAAACAAGTTCCGCTACCAGATCACCGGCGCGGAGCAGGTGCCCGCCGACACACCCTTCCCCAGCATGCTGTTGCAACCGGTATTGGAAAATGCCACTATCCACGGCATCGCGCCGGAAGGCATTTCCATCCTGCATCTTCAGTTTTTCTATAACGGGCAACAACTGCGTTGCATCCTGACCGACAATGGTATTGGCGTGAATCAATCGCAGTTGAAAAAACAATCCCCGGGTTTGGAGCGGAAGTCCAGGGGCTTATCCATTCTGTTCAAAAAAGTAAACACCCTCAACCGTTTATACGACATCAACCTGAATTTGTCTATAGAAGACATGGCCGGAGAGCAAGCCGGCCGCAGCGGCACCCGCGTCACGATTACCTACAACCCGGATCAAGTATGGAAAACGATAAAAAAACACCCGGCGCCAGCGACAGTATCCGAAAGATAAGCGCGCTGCTGATCGACGATGAAATCGGCGCCATCAATACGCTTCGGGGCATGCTGAAGGAATACTGCCCGCAAATACAGATCGTGGGAACGGCATTTTCCGTCAACGAGGCGCTGCAGGCGGCGGCTAACCTGCAACCCGAACTGGTATTTCTCGACATCGAAATGCCGCCGCTCGGCAGCGGCTTCGACTTTTTGAAAAATTGCGGGGAGATACACTTCGGGATCATTTTTACCACGGCCTATCCCCAATATGCCATCCGGGCTATCAATACGGTACAACCCTGGGCCTACCTCGTAAAACCCTACAGCGTCACGGAACTGAAAACGGCGGTAAAAGTATCGGTCGAAAAAATCCAGCAACTGGACACCTCCCTGCTCGCAGTCGCCGGCCGGCAGGGCATTCTCCTGAACGACAGCCGCAAAGGCACCCTTGTGCTGCGCGCCGGCGACATCAT
>JAKLJF010000147.1 GCA_023151335.1 Thermoanaerobaculia bacterium
CGACATGGCAATTGCTTTCGGCGGCTTTGGTAACCCCAAAACACGGGATTTTACCCGAGCCTTAGAATCCGTGCTGGCGCTGGCCAAATCCGCCGCGACCCAGCACCGCATCCGCATCGAACGTTCGAAAGGCCGGAATTGGAGTTTTCACACCAAAGACCTCCGCTGGTCATCGGCTGTCATCAAAATGAGGATGGAAGACGGCGAAACCCTGTAAAACCTCAAAAACCTCCTACTCATGGGAAACATACCCCGTTGGGCCTTATGGCTGGCGCTTGCCCTGATCGCCGTGGCCGCTGCTTTTACCATCACGGCCAGCCTTCGGCGGCTCAAAAACGAACGCAAAGCCCGGCAACTGCTCGATCAGGGCAAAGTCACCGTGGCGCTGTCGCCCGGCGAAATCCAGCAGATCGTTTCCGAGATCAAAAAATCTATCCAACCATGACCCTCGAACTTACCCCGCAAACCCGCCGTATCGGCACCCTCGTTGCCTCGTTGCTGCTGTTGGCGTTGCTCATCACCTGGTTTATCCAGCAAATCCAGGCAACGGCCGCTTACGCCCGTGCCATGAACGGCATCGCCGAAGCCGCCCGGAAAGGCGAAAACGTGACAGTGCAGGTGGCCAATTTCAATTCCAACCCCCAACTATTGACCGATGGAAAACCTAAACCTGATGCCAAGTCCTGATGGGGTGGGCCGGATGCCCTGGAAACCTATCGGCATCCTGTTCCTGCTTCTGTTTCTGGTCTCGTTGGTGCTATACCTGGTATCAGTCAAGGTCAACCGGAAGTTGAAGCGGCGCATCGTTGGCTTAACCAGCGAAAACGAAGACTTACAGGAATCACTCGATGCTGGTAATACGGAATTGGATGCTTTGAAGCAAAGTGCCCAAACTACAACTGAACCCGTGCCAGCCCAGCCGCCGACCGGTTTTCGGATGCCGATCCTGAATCCTGGTTTAAAATTCAATATCCAACCAGATTTCAGCCTGCCTTACCCCGCTTTCAACGCCTGGAATACCGGCGAAACGCTGCGCGTGTTGGCGCTGTTGGATCATGCCGGCGCTTACGGTGATTTCCGGCAGCAGCCCGATGTGGAACCCTTCGCAGCCTGGGTGTTTCACCTGTTCACTGTGGGCGGCGCCCTGCTAAAGGAAAGCCACCTGCCAATCACCGGTGACGGGCAACCGGATGGAAAGCGTATCGTAGTCGAAATCCGAACCCTTCTGGAATCCGGCCTCGAAGAACCCCCAAATACCTAAAACCCTAACCCCTGAACACCATGCCACAACCCTGCGAAGCCACCTGTGTAGCCAACTGGCTCAATGAAAACCCCATCTGCCTGACCGTGGCCGCCGGCCGGGTGGCCAAAAGTGACCTGGCCAATGCCCTGAATATCACCACTGCGAGCCTGCGGCATAAAATCGCCATCCTCCGGGCTTCCGACCCTGCTTTCGACGATCTGTACCAGGAAAAATCCAAACGGACGGAAGTGCCTTTGGATTTGGCGGAGGTGATTATCAGGCAGTTGTTTGATGGGAATCCTCATGTGCGCCTGGAGTTTGTGCCGGCAGCGGTGGTGTAGAAAATTCGGATAGTTTTGTTTTCATATTTAAGGGCTGCTCCGCCGGAAGGGTGGGGCGGCTTTTTTTGCTTGCATTTCGTTCGGAAGCACGTTATTTTTGCAACTGGTTTTTTGGGGTTTATTAGCCGCTGGATGCGCAAGCATTTGGCGGCTTTTCTTTGATGGATGTTGATAAGTTCCACAAACAATAGTAAAGATTCTCAATCTAAATCGTCGTTCTATCACTAAACGAAATACCTCTCCCATGCCTTCAATTATTTTTGGCTCCTGATTTCACCCCAAAAATTTGTCTTCACTAAACAAGGCTCCAAAAATGGATTTCGTACAAACCTTGCCCACCCACATCTCCAAGCAGATTCTCGCGGGCCTCGAGTACACCAAGAAAAAAATGCCGACCGACCTGGTGGCCACCACCGTTGATGTGACCGGTCCGCAGGTAACGCCGCCCGGATCGCCCATCGACGGCCAAGTGGCCAAAAGCGCCGGCGCGCCCGTCGAGAAGTACCTCACGCTCACGATCGACACTAGCGAATTCGACGAGGACCAGGATTGCGTGGCTTACATCGGCGACTCCAGCGAGACCCATGAAACGTCCTGCGACACCTGCAATGCAGGAGAAAACAAGGCCACGCTGTACATCGGCACACCCACTTGCAACCGTTATTCGGTATTTCTCAACCGCCTTTGCTCCACGCCCTACACCTTCGCCGCCTTCCAGATCAAGGCCCAGAAAGCCGCCGGCGCCGATTCGAACAGCGTGGTGGATTTGCCGGATCACATCATGTTTTCGCGCAAAAACATCAACGGCGAGGGCGATTTCGGTCGCATCGACGTGAGCAATTTCGAGAACCTGGAGGCCTTCCCGCGCACCGATTTGAAGTACGCCGACATCTCGCTGAGTTCGGCGGCCAACCTGTTCGACCGCGACACGCAATGGAAAATTCCGGGACTGGTCGGTAAACGCAAGTACACCCTGACCATTTACACGGGCTTTCGCGGCGCGAACTAAACGGCCCGGCCGGCCGGATTTTCAACCGGTCCGCTCAGCCTTTCTTTTTCACCCCAAAGCGCCTTGCCCGTGCAAACGCAGTATTCGACCGACGAACTGGTACACCTGATTACGACCAACAACCTGACGGGCGTGTATGCCCGGCTGATTGCCGAAGGCCGGGTCAGTGCCGCGATGCTCCCGAACGTGGATGCGATCTCGTACGCCATTCAGGAGCAGTCCGGGCGACTGTCGCCCGAGGCGTTCCTGGCCTGGCTGGAGCAGTTGTTGGACGTTCCCGTGGATCAAACGGGCCTGTACGCCGCCGAACTGACCGCCATCCGGCAAACGACGGGTAAAACCCCGGCCCGGCTGCTGACGGATCAAATCCGTCAAACCATGCCGCAAAACGCTGTCACCTCGTTTTTGGGCGACCGCAAGGGTCGCCCCTACGTGGCCTGGATACTAATCGGACTGGCCCTTATCGGGTTGCTATGCGTGCTGCGCTATGTAGGGCGAATCCTGGAAAAGGCTGTCGCGTGACCCCAAACCCTTGTATTAACCCAAAACCATCATTCCCAAAAAAATAACGCCATGATGCGCATTTTGAAACAACGCTGGGTAATTGCCGTGCTCGCCGTGGGCGCGACCCTGCTTTTTATCACCTACGTGTACCCGAAAATCAAAAAAGCTACTGCCGGAAAAGTGCCGGGTACGAATACCACGGACCCCAGTCCTGCCACTGGCGCCCCGGTGCTGCAAAGCCTGAAATCCCGACTGGTCGGCCCGGTGTCGGCATCGTCGAACTAAACCCGTAGGTAGGCTATGGCACTCACGGCGGCATCGGCACTTTGGAGCGCCGGATCGGGCGCGACGGGCTTTTTGCAAAAAAACACCCGCTGGATCGCCCTGGCACTCGCCGCGCTGGCGTTGTGGTGGCTGTTCCGACCGTATTTCCGGGTGTTGTTAGGCCTGGTGCCGGAGGATGCCAAAATGCAGACGGGCGGCGGTGACGTGACGACGGACTTTTACCAGCGCCGAAAAGACATCGCCGGTCGCCTGCACGAAACCCTCACCGGTAACGCGCTGACTACCGAAGGCCGCTGCGAAGCCCTGTACGATGCCTTGCAGTGGAACGACAATCAACTCCGCGTGATCCACAACGCGTACAAAAATGCGCGCGGGGATACCCTGCACCACGCGGTGGGCGCGACGTACACGGACGATTGTTCCTATCTGGGCATGAGCGACGGACTGAACATCACTTTTTTGCAAAAACTGGACACCCTCGGCCTGACATGAACTCCGGAAACGCATCGTTTGTCGCCATCCTGCGCATCCTGCTGGTGCTGGCTGTCCTGGGAGCAGCGGTGTTCCTGCTGCTGCGGGTACCCAAATTAGTGTTCAAGGACCCGGTCGCCGGTGGCCAGCCGAAATGCGCCAAAGACGACACCTATTATTATAAGGATCCACACAACCATCCGTTTGACTGCTAAACCCGAGTACCCCAATGCCACAACCCAACGCCATACAACAGGTTTTTAACCCCGCCACCCAGCGTACCTTACTTCGCATCGGCTTGTTTTTGGCCGTGGGCCTGGCGGTGACGTTGATCGTGGTGTTCGTCATCCGGTTAGTCAAAAAGTCGACGGCGAGTGGAAGTGCAGACAAAGGCAAAGGCGGTAACAACGGTAATGGCAACGGCTCCAACCCGGACGGCACACCCGTGGCGTCGCTGCCGCAAAACCTCAAACGCTTAGCCGACGACCTGAAGCAGGCTACCGGCTGGACCTTCATTTGCAACGAGGGGCGCTGCGACACCATTCTGGCGATGGCCGAACTGCCAGACGCACAACTGATCCAGTTGGGCGGCTATTACAAATCCATGTACGGCGTCACGCTGCGCGCAACATTCGACGGCTTCTACGTCAGCGGCTGTTGTTTGCGCGATGCCGGCAACGTGGTGGACGCCAAACTAAAAAGTATTCAAGACCGTGTGAAAAACCTGAATATCTGACATGAGCGCGAAAGAAATCATAACCTGGACGCTGATCAATGTGGCCGCCACGGTTCTGGCCACGGTAATTCTGTATTATTTCTTTCGCCTACAAACCCCAAAAAACGCTCAAACGACATGAAAAAAGCAATCGGATCGCTTCCCGTCTGGCAGTTTACGCTGCTGCTGGTAGCCGTGCTCGCCGTTTTCACGGTAGCCGTGAACGCTTACAATAAACGCCAAAAAACCGCCTGATGGGAGTCCTCGACGTGCTCGAAAAACTGTCCACTGACGGTATCCGGGTCGAAGTCGCTTTCGAAGAGCGGACGATCTTCCGGCTCCTGATGTACGGTTGCCTCGCGGCCGTGGTGGCCGGTGTTGCGACCGCATTGATTCGCAAAAAAATTACCGGATGAACCAGGAAGTGCTCGACATGATCGCCAGTGGCCAGGTGCCGTACCGGTATGAAGCGGATACGGCATCGGCGCTGTATTTCGGGCTTTTGATTCTGCTGATTGTGTTTGCGTATGCAATCGCGGAAGGCCTGACCCGGCGGTTTATTGGATAAAAATTTAAACGAAAATGGAAGATTTCACCCTGCGTTTCAACCTCTCCCCCATCCCCTCTCCCAGGGGAGAGGGGGGCTTGCCCTCACGTTACTCATTGATTCCGGTATTGAGAGCAAAGGGTAAAGTGGGATCAAGCCCCCCTCCCATTTGGGGGAGGGGATGGGGGTGGGGTTGACACGCGGAACACTAACTCTCTTAAAATCAACAACCAACATGAGCAACGGATATTTCCAAAACCCCTGCCGGAAACGCATCTCCACCCGGCAAACCGACCTGGATGGCGGCGATTTCAGCCTAAACGTAGTCGCGGCGCCCGGCGAAACAGAAGGCACGTTCGATGTAACGGCCACCCTCAAACCCAAAGTGAATTTTGGCGACGTGGAAGGTTTCGTGACGGCCGGCGATGCAACACTTTTTGATGCCGTGAATTCGGAATCACCGGCTGGCACTGTCGCCGGGCCGAACAATACTGGCGTTCCGGGGGCACTTTCCATCACTTTTTCCGGAGTAGAACAAACAGAAAATAACGTCAGCAGTACCTGGCTGTTGGTGCTGGCCAACGTAGAAATCACGGCCAAAGACGGCCAAACGTTCACCATCCCCTCGTTGAGCAAAACCTTGCCAAGTCCGCTGTAAAACCATGCCTTGCTGCTCCAATAAAAAACCGCGCGTTCGTTTGGTCCGGAAGGCCCTCTTTTCGGCGATTCCGACCTGGAATGACAACAACCGTTGTCCCGCCGGGGCGGAGCGGCTTTTGCAATGGCGGTTTTACAAAAACAAGACGTTGGTATTCGCGACACCTTTTGCGGCGCCAACGGCTTCCTTGGGTATCGGGACAGGCAGCACGTATTTGCATCTGAACGCAACGAACAGTCAGATCACGGCTTACTTGATTTCACAAGACATTGCCCTTTCGAATAGCGATACGATTTGCGTTGAAGTGCAAATCAAAAACTGCCAAAACGAATACGCGGTCAGCAACAAGATTTGCTTTGCGGCTGAAACGGTAGAAGAAGCCTGTACCTGCGAATTCGCTACCGCCTTCGATTCGGGCCAAACGGGTAACACGGCCACACCGCCTATCGGTTACTCGGCCAATGGCGGCCAGTTGGTTTTTTCCAACGGCCTGATGAATCCGGAAGGGGAGGACTTTACGCAAATGCCACTCGAAAGCAGCGATAACCTGGCCTGGGTAACGCTCGATGAAGGTTGCGATGCCGCCATAGAGATGGAAGAAGTAACTGGACAAACCGGTACGGTCGATGTTCCGGCTGCATTTACCGGATTATCGTCCGCCGATTATTTGGTGTTCCGGAATGGCGCGCCTCAACGGTCCTTCACGGTTTCGTCCGGCAACCTGACGCCAAGCGGCGCGGCAAGTGAAACGGAAGACCGCTGGCATTTTATCCGGCTCCAGGGCAGTGCCGCTGGCTGCAAACTCAGTCGTCTGACGATCAGTACTTCGGGCAATGGCACGAGTTTCAATCTGCCTTCCGGCTATTCGGCCTCTAACCAGGCGAAGTGGCTGCTTTTTGTGAATGAACTACTGCAATACCCCACAACGAACTACACCGTGTCCGGCAGCCAGGTAACGTTGGCAGAGCCGGCCGCGACAGATCAAATCTGGATCGTTGCCATCGTGTAATAACCAGCCGTCCGACGGCTTAAAACCTTTAAAACCGCCATGAAAGGCCCTTATTTTACCAAAATTTTCTTTTCCCTTTTCGCGCTCTGCCTGGCCGCCTTTCCCGCCTTTAGCCAGATCAATCCCACCACCCAAATCAAAGGTGTCAGCCCGCCGGCGGCGAACAACCTGCTGATGACGCGGGGCAGCGACGGTAAACTGGAGTACAAAACCCTGAACTACCTGATCGGCCTGTTGCCGGATGAAGTTGTCCAAAACACCACCGCGCCAAGCGGAGCGCCCACGGGTACGCAAGGCAATCTTTACCTGAACACAACCACCTCCCAACTGTATGTCTGGAACGGTTCCACTTGGGTCGTCCAGGACGGGGTGGATGAAGTCGTTCAAGGAAACGGCGCGCCCGTCAGCGGGCCCGGCACCAACGAAGGGCTGCTGTATGTGGATACCGCCACGGGCACCCTCTATGCCTGGAACGGCACAGCCTGGATTTCTTACGCCTTAAATACCTACGCCAATGCCCTGACTAAAACTGGTTCGACCGTCCGCTGGGGCGGCGATCTGACCCAAAATACCACGGTCAACGGCAAAAGCGCTTATTCGGTCACTTTCGATAGTACCAGTACCCTGACCCTGCGCGCCCGCACCAGCGACGGCAGTGGCAGCGGGGTGCTGGGGCTTTCCAAGTTCGAGAGTACGGGCGCTTTTGCCACGTACAGCCGGGTGAGCAATCCCGTGGAATCTTCGCAGTGGTCGCTCAAGCCCGATGCGGCCTATATACGCACTCAAAATACCGGTATTCGGGGTGAAATCCTGACCACCGATTTTTCCGCTCGAATGGCCTATGTGGTAGGGGAGAACAGCGTGAACGGGGCCTTTTACGTGGACAGCACCGGTCACTACCTGCTGCAATTGCAGGATAAGACCGCCGCCGAAACCGAAATGCTGTATATCAACCCTTCCACCTTCGAACTCTCTAAAGGTCCGGCACCCAGTGGCGGAAGTGCGATTTCTACCTATTCGCCAAGCACCTCCGGAAGTGGCTCTTTGGCCGTGGTCGTGACGGCTACCGGCGCGGGGATCACTGCCGTTCGAGGTACTGGTACCCTTACAGTGACGATACCCACCGGCGTGGCCCTGCTTTCCGCCCGGGTAACCGGCGACGATGTCGAAAACGACGGTTCAGGTAATCTGACCGTGACCTTCAACGGCGCCGGCTTGCAAGGCAATATCAGTATCGCCACGCTGCATATCCCTGCCACCCAAAAGATCGACCTGTCGGCCCAGGTGTTTGGAGCGCCCGCGCCGGGCAATCCGTATTCCGTGGACGACGACGATACCGTGCAAATGCAGGTGGTCGGAGTTGGCTCCAGCGGGTCGCCAAGTATAACGCTTCGGGCCGTGGGCCTGACGGCCAATTACGACGATTACCAACTCGTATTCAACTTCTAAACCATGCGGCTGAAACTGCTCCTTATACTACTGTCGTTTGCCGTCACTGCCCCCGCGCAAACGGTGGACAGCCTGTGGCAAGGTTGGCTTTCGCCGTTTGTGCAAACCGGTGGGACGGCTCCGAATTTCACGTTTCAGGGCCTGTTCAACTCAAACACCGGTTTTGCGGGCAGTCAGATTTCCCAGGCGCAACATCCCCGGTTGATCGTGTTTTCCAGCAACCAGTGTTACGAACTGCCCATCGACACGATCACAACTGCCGGCAGCATCATCGCAGGCCGGGCAGTCGATCCTTCGGGACAACTGTCGGCGCTACCCAGCGGCATGGCGGCCATTTATCACCCGAGTTCTGTGCATCGGGTAGGGCCGTTCATTTCGGGGCTATCGACTTCTTTGCAGGGTTGTTTACAAACCTTCACCAACCTGAAAATCGACTCGCTGGGAAGTGTCATTCAAACCGGTGCGACCTTATCCGGGAACGGAACAGCGGAAACGCCGCTCCAACTTGCCCAACAAGGCGCGATAACCAACCAGGTACTCAAGTGGAATGGCACGACCTGGCTACCCGCCAACGATTCGGGCGGCGCCGAAATCTATGAAGCCTTTGCATCGGTAATTGGAGATACAATCAGCCCGACTATTACACTGCCGGCCACCGAGCGCGATTGGCGAATCAACCTCTACCGCACCGGCGTGCGCATGACCTACGGACTCGATTTTACCATTAGCGGCGGCGATATCCTGTTGACCGTCGCCGGCCAGGACGAAGCATTTTTTCTCATTGTGAAATAACCCAGGAAATAAACCCCAAAAGACGCTTTAAACCCAATCAGCCATGAAAAAGGCACTTTTATTCCTCTTTTTCGCTTTGTCCGCCGTTTTAGCCACGGCCCAAAGCACCAAAATCGACGCCACGGTGCTACTGCGCGCCTCCGGTACCAACAGCCGTTTTCTTGTCACCGACGGCAGCGGCAACGTGACCTGGGTGCAGGGCAGTAGCCTGCTTACGGCCGGTACGGGCATCAGCATCAGCGGCAACACCATTACCAACAGCGCGCCCGACCAAACGGTGTCGCTGACCGGTGCGGGCGCCACGGCCGTGACGGGCACTTACCCCAGTTTCACCATCACTACCAACGCCCTGGCCACCATCCAGGATGAAGGCAGCGGACTCACCCAGCGCGCTACCCTCAACTTTATCGGCGGTGCGGTAACGGCAGCCGACAACGCCGGCTCATCGCGTACGGATGTATCCTTCGACGCCGAGGTGAACGGGATTGCCGCGCTTTCCGGCACCGGCTTAGTCGTACAAACGGGGGCGGGTA
>JAKLJF010000148.1:0-4391 GCA_023151335.1 Thermoanaerobaculia bacterium
AACGCCTTGCCATATCGGTATTCCATATAGCGCGCCATTCCAGGTGTGATACTACACCGAAAATAGGGATTTTTTCGCCGGGAAAACGGGTAGCGGAAAGTGGGGATAATCACAAAAATTTCTTAGTCCCGGAACTTTTCCAAAGCCGCCATAGTTCTAAGGTCATCTTCAAGCAATTTATTATTCAACCATTCATTTCCGGTGGCGCAGCGCGGGAAAGGGTATATCCGATTGCCCGCGTAATACCATGCGCGTCATCCTCAACAACAAATTTCAGATCATGCAATTATACCTGCGAAAGCGCGCCTGAAGATCAGTGTTCCAAACAACTGCTTCAGGCTCGTAGCTCAATCGGTGGCAGCACCGGCCTTTTAAGCCGGGGGATGAGGGTTCGAGTCCCTCCGGGCCTACAGAAAAAGCCCCTAAGCATATCGGCAATGCGCCCGGCTCTGAACCGGGAGAGGAGGGTTCAATTCCTTCAGGGGCGTCCGGAATAATAAAACAGTAGTGAGGATAAGGGTTACTTCGATCGCTAATCGGGAGGTCGCGGGTGCAAATCCCGCCGGGTCCGCAATATAATAAAATAAATCAGGACCCGTAGTTCAGCAGTCAGAACGCCAAAAATGTTCCCTGCCGTTTTTCTCTGTTTTTTTTACAAACCCTCAAACCAGAAACCTTCTAACAATGGCACGCTTCAACCGCAAAACAAAAAACGCACGGCGCACGGTCAACCTGGCAGGTGGGGCGGCTTACAACCAAACGCCCGAATTACAGCTGGTGTCGCTCCTGCTGACCTCCTTTGCGCAGGACCAGTTCTACCGCGGCGCCGGCCAGTCCATAAAGGATTTGGCCCGGCTGGTTGCGGTGACCGATCCGGAATTTGCCGCCAAAGCGGCCCTGTACGCCCGCAACGAATTCGGTATGCGCTCGATCACGCACGTACTGGCGGCTCAGTTGGCGCGGCGCGCGTCCGGTCAGGCTTGGGCCCGGTATTTCTACGACCGCATCGTGCGCCGGCCCGACGACATGCTCGAAATCGCCGCGACGTTTCGCGGATTGGGCGGTAAAAACATGTCCAACGCCATGAAAAAAGGCTTCGCGGCGGCTTTCGACCGCTTCGACGCCTACCAGTTGGCCAAATACCGCGGAGAAGGCCATGCTTTCAAACTGGTGGACCTGGTGAACCTGGTGCACCCGGTAGCCAATGACCGCAACGCGGAAGCGCTGCGCCTGCTGGTGGCAGGCGAATTGAAAAATACCGATACCTGGGAAGCCAAGCTGACGCAGGCGGGACAAGAGGCCGAAAACGAGGATGAAAAAGCTGGGCTGAAAGCCGAAGCATGGGCAGAATTGCTGAACAACGGCAAACTGGGGTACCTGGCTTTGCTGCGCAACCTGCGCAACATTGCCGAACAGGCGCCTGCCATGACGCCCGCGGCCATCGGGGCCCTGACCCGGCGCGACGCGATTAAAAAATCGCTAGTAATGCCGTTCCAGATACTGTTGGGCATGGATGCCATCGAAGCATCGAAAGTGCCGGAAAAACGCCGCATCCTGAATGCGCTGACCGACGCGCTGGAAATATCGCTCGACAACGTGCCGCGTTTCGCGGGCAAAACCCTCGTCGTGCTGGACGACTCCGGCTCGATGACCGCGCCTGCCCGCGGCAATGGATTCGGCAACCGCTCCTGCATTCAGCTGGGGGCTGTTTTCGCGGCGGCTTTGTTCAAATCGAACGACGCCGACCTGATGCGGTTTTCCGACGACGCTTCCTACGTGAAGGCCAACAGCCGCGATTCGATGATGAGCATCGCCCGGGAGCTGGTGAAAAACGCCCGTTCGGCGGGTACCAATTTTCACGCGATCTTCGAAACCGCCGGCAAAGCGTACGACCGGATCATCATCCTGTCGGATATGCAGGGCTGGATGGGCGTCGGCACACCGGGCGGCGTGTTTGCGCAATATAAAAAACGCAACGACGCCAACCCGTTCGTGTACTCGTTCGACCTGGCAGGTTATGGTTCGCTGCAATTGCCGGAGTCTAAAGTTTTCTGCCTGGCCGGCTTCAGCGACAAGGTGTTCGACATCATGAAACTGCTCGAAAGCGACCGCCGGGCGCTGGTGAATACGATCCGCGCGGTGCCGCTGACGGCGGATGCGAATTAAGGGAATACGGGAGGAGGTTTTATTGCCCTTTCAACTCCTTGAGGGCGACCCTCCTCCCTTCTTTTGCCGATATTTTGCCGCCTCCAGGATTTCCACCACAGTCATGTTGTTTTCCAGGGCCGGCAAGTCGGAAGGCGCTACCGTGATCCTTCTCCGCACCACCGCTTCAAGGTAGGAAAACGGATCGTCGAAAGGCGGCATGGGCGCTTCCGCTTTTTGGGTTGCAGCCCCTTCTTTTTCGGAGCGCATGATGTTCATCTCGCTGCGGTTGGGGCAGAGGACATAACCGCTCCTGCAGTACACTTCCATCGGTGCTTTGCATCAATAGCCCACAATAATTCATGAAGGAGAATCGGTTCGGCACGCTCAGCGGCTCCTTTAAGCAAAAGGGTAATGTCCGCGTTAATGGAGGATATGGTCAGAGGCGATTTATTTTATGCCGACAATCCTAAACTATTTTAGGTTGGACTCCAAGCCCCGGGTTTTTAAAAACCGCGGCAATGGCGTATGGGTGACAGCATTTTATTTCACGCCAAAGCCTTCAGCGCCGCCTTGATCAAATCCTCTACTTTCGTCAGGTTGGGCTGTTCTTTCAGAATTTGATTCAGCGCCTTTTGCCCGGCTATGCGGTTGATACCCAGCGCCATGAGCGCCGAGAGGGCCTCGTCGCGCACGGCGTTGTCGGCCATGGGCAGCAGCACGGGGCCTTCGGGGGCTTCCCGGGCCAGTTTGTCTTTCAGGTCGAGGATAATCTGCTTGGAGGCTTTGGGCCCAATGCCCTTGGCGCGTTGGAGCACGTGCGCCTGCTCGGCGATAACGGCCGAGCGGATTTCATCGACCGACATGGCCGACAGCAGCAGCAGCGCGGAAGTGGGCCCCACCCCGGTGACGCTGATGAGCTGCACGAACAGGTTGCGTTCCATTTGTGTAGCAAAACCGTATAGTGTATGGGCGTCCTCCGTGATATGGTAATGCGTGTACAGGGTGGCGCGCGCCACGCCTTCCAGGGCGGTGAAGGTGCTGAGCGGAATATTGACGTGGTACCCTATGCCGCCCACTTCGAGTGTGACGTAGGCCGGGGTGCGAAAGGTGATCTCTCCTTTTAAATATGCGAACATTGGGCAAAAATAACAGTCTGTTCGGTTTGTGCCTACTTTCCGTATCAATCAAATAACCGTCAGCGCACTTAGTTCCCGCCGCCCGCCGGCAGGGCCTGCAAACGCGCATTCATTTCCGCCATTTTGCCCTGATCGCCCATGGCGGTGTACACGTCGAGCAGGTCCTGAATGACCGTCCGGTCCAGCGGGTAATTATTCAGCGCCAGGTTCAGGAATTCTGCCGCGCCGTTCAGGTCGTATTTTTGTTTATAATAAAATTCGAAGCCTACGCGGTGGCAGAAAAAGTTGTAGAGGTTGGGATCGGAGCCTTTCAGCGATTTCAGGACGTTCAGCAAATTGGTCAGCATATCGCCGTTGTACGGCTGGTTTTTGATCAAAGTTTCGAATTCCCGGAGCAATTTATCCAGGTTCCGGTCTTCGCGATACCGGGCTACGGCGAGGCTGATCTTCATGGTTCCGGCCAGGCGGTAGCCGGGGTTTATTTCCAGCGAACGGTCTATATAGGTATTCAGGGAATCAACCAGCGCCTTGCGCGCCGGGGCCGTTGCCGCGCTGGTGTCGCTTTGCATTTTGCGATAGCGTTGTTCGTACAGCATGGCGCCGTAGTAGTAGTTGGCCCGGTAACTGTCGGGCCCAACTTCCAGCGCCGATTGCACCAGCCGGCTGCCATCGCCACCCCAGTCGGGTACGCGCGTCCATACCCGCAAGCCATACAACAGGGCAACCAGTCCGATCAGGGCAACGCCGGCGAAGGCAGGCCGATCTGCCGGTTTTTGCAACAAGGCAGGCAGTTTTGCCGCGGCAAACCAGGCTAGCAACAGGCTGAAACCGACAGAGGGCATGTACAAATACCGCTCATTCATAAAGGTGCTGGTGGACACGAAAATATTGGACACCACACTGACGGTCAGCAGGTAAAAAAGGATGCAATATGCCGGGATATGCCAACCTGCATCTTCATTTTTAATGCCGTTTGCCGGTTTCCGGGCCGTTAAGACCTGCCGGACCGCCCAGAGGCCCATTGCTACGTAAACCAACAGCGACAAAATGGGCCGCCAGTCGCTCCAGCCGACCTTTGGGACGTGATACGGGTAGTAATCGATCGTC
>JAKLJF010000148.1:4401-9458 GCA_023151335.1 Thermoanaerobaculia bacterium
GCCCAGCGTGAGAAAGATGGTGGCAAATTTTTCCCCCGCGTTCATGCCGAGGAAGGGATCGAGCACCAGTTCTGCCTGGGGTTTGACGGGGCTTACCGTGTAGCCCAGTACTTTATGGCGAATGACCACAAACAACAGCACGGCAACTGCCAGCACCAGGCCGGAACTCAGGATGCGCCCCGGTGCAATACGCGAAAACACCCAAAGGGTCAGGGGGATAACGGCCAGGAGCGTAACGGCATTTTCTTTGGATAACAAACCCAGAAATAAAGATAAACCCGCTCCCGCGAGCCAGCCGCCGCGCAGGGTATCGAAATATTTCATGGTAGCGTACAGGGCGCCCAGGCTGAACAACAGGGCCAGTATCTCATCGCGGCCCTTGATGTTGGCCACCGGTTCGGTGTGCAGCGGATGTAAAAGAAAGATAACGGATGCGAGAAACGGTATGCCCCAATACCATTTCGATGCCGGCTGCGCCGGCAACATGGCCAGCAAAATCCGGTACAGGAGTATCCCTGTGGCGGCATACAACAACACGTTGAAAAAATGGGCAATACCGGGGTTGTTTTTGCCAAAAATACCGATTTCGATGGCGTAGGTAGCCAAAGGCAAAGGGCGGTAACGCCCGCCTTCCAGCATCAGTTTCGGGTCTTTGTAGTACCCCAGCAGGGTGTCGTAGGAGAATATTTCGCGCAGGCCGGCAAAACCTTTTTGCACGAACGAGTTGTCCCAGATCATCAATTGGTCGTCCTGGATGTAACCGTATCCCACCGTGATGCCATACAGGATGAAGGCGAGCGCCAAAAGCGCCAGGGCCGGAAGCCGGTGCTGCGACCAGAAACCGGGCTGAAAAAATGAAGTGGGTTCTACTTTAGCCGGGGCGGTTCGGCCGGATGCGGGGGAGCCGGGGCGTGCGGGTTTTGCCTGCGTTCTGATCGTCTTCTTTGCAGCCATTGCTGATTATTGCTGATTTTTCTCCGGCGAAAATAGTTCGACTTTGCCATATAAAAATTTTTACGCGCGGCTCAAACCAAAGTATCGGTTCACTTAGCCTCATGTTGTACGCCCATTTCCGCCATCAGTTCAAGCCCGTACTTCCGAATCATTTCTATGACCGGTATGGCCCGTTGCCCGCGCTCTGTGAGGGCATATTCCACTTTTGGCGGCACCACCGGGTATACGGTACGGCTGATAAAACCGTCCTCTTCCAGTTCCCGCAGTTGGGCGGTCAGCATTTTGTGCGTCACCCGCGGGATATCCTTTTTTAGTTCGCCGTAGCGCATCACCCGCCCGTTCAGGCGCCACAGGATGGGCATTTTCCAGGCGCCACCGATGCGGTCGAGCGCAAATTCAACGGGATTGTAGTACAGTTTGCTGCGGTGCAAGAATTCTGGCATGTAATTAAAATATTGATTTTCAATATACTTTCAAAAAAGTTAGTATAGCACTTTGTGGTAACTATATTGTCAAAGATAGTATGAAGCAATCAATTTTGCCACATCTTTTGTATCACTAAAATGTAGTAACCGCCATGAGTGCAAGTCTGAATATTACCCGCGTTAAAAAAGTCGCCCTGATCGCCGCCAACGCAGCTGTCAGCAAACAGACCGGCTGGCCGATCGGCTTTTGGTGGGCCGAACTGACCCATCCCTATTGGGAGTTTACCGAAAACGGCTACGAAGTCGACATTTTCTCGCCCGGGGGCGGCGCGCTGCAAGCCGACGGCTTCAGCGACCCCGAAGACGCCAGCGCTTATTCCGCCCACGACCTGATCTCCCTGGGTTTCAAAAAATCGCCCAAACACGCGGCTTTGTTGGAAAATACGCGCCCGGTTTCGGCTATTAACGTGGCCAACTACGACGCTGTTTTCCTGACCGGCGGCCAATCGCCCATGTACACGTTTATCGATAACGAGCCGCTGCACCGTCTCGTCGTTGAATTTTATGAAAAAGAAAAAGTGGTGGGTATCGTCTGCCACGCCACCTGCATCCTGCTCAAAGCCAAAACCGCCGACGGTAAGCTGCTGGTGGACGGAAAGACCTGGACGGGCTTTGCCGACAGCGAAGAACAATTTGCCGACAGTTTTGTCGGTCAGCGCATCCAGCCTTTCTGGATTGAAACAGAGGCTAAAAAACTGCCGAATACCAATTTCATCACCGGCGGCATGTTCAAGGCGTTTGCCGTGCGCGACGGACGTCTGATCACCGGGCAACAACAATTCAGCGGCGCGGCCGCGGCCAGGATGGTGGTGGAGGCACTGGGGGTGTAGGGGGCATTGGGCGTCATTGATCGTCATTGCGTCATTGATCTGTTTTCAACGATATGCGAAGGGTAATTTGGTTACTTTGTTGTTTATGCGGGGCTTCCACCGGGGTGTTTGGCCAAATTAATGAAAGCGATACTCTGTTGTTGCAATACCGCACGGCCCTTACCGGAAATGTGCAAACCGGCAACCTGAAGGCGCTGACGCTGATCGGCAGGCTCGATATCAGCGTGGCGCCTTCAGGCCGCTGGGCATTCAAGACCCAGAATGCCTCGCGGTACCAGGCTTTTTTCGGACGGAAGGCGGACAACGATTTTCTGAGCCAGAATTTTGTCTACGTCGGCCAGCAACGGGTACTGTATCCGTTTGCCATGGCTTTTCTGTCGGGCAACTTCCGCCGGAAGATCGATTTTCGTTGGTTTGCCGGTCCGGGAATCACCTGGCAGGCCCTGCGCCGGCCGGGGCAGTTGATCAAGCTGTCGTTGTCGGGGGTGTATGAGTCTACGCGCTTTGCCGGCGAGGCCTACAACCGGCCTTCATACAACGGCTCCAGCCAGATTGATACCTGGCGGGCCACGGCGCGCATATTCGGTCAGCACCGCCTGCTGCAACAACGCCTGCGCCTGTATTACGAAGCCTACCTGCAACCCTCCCTGGAGCAATCTGACAATTTCCGCTGGCTGGCCGACTGGGGTTTGGAAATGCCGGTGTGGAAAGGGATCAGTTTCAATACCCATTTCACCTACACCCATGAAAACATCGTGGTTGAATCCGTCAGGCAAAACGACCTGATCCTCACATTTGGAATAGCCTTCCGGGGCAGCAAATAACGAAACATGATCCTGCGCCGCATCTTCAGTCCGATCAAAGTGGTCCAATACCTCCGCACAGAATTGGTGCTCACCCTTATCGCTTCAGCCGGGGTGTACTGGTTGCACCGGACGGGTTATACCCAGGCGGGCCTGCCTTTTTCCATCTCGGCGATCCTGGGCAGCGCGCTGGCCATATTTGTCGCGTTCCGCAACAACAGTGCCTACAACCGTTGGTGGGAAGCCCGCACCATTTGGGGCAGCATCATCAACAACAGCCGGATCTTTGCCCGGCAGATCATCGCCAACGCCGATAACGCCGTGGCTACCGGCAAATCAACGCCGGAACAGGTACAGGCCTACAAACGCGAACTGGTGTACCGGCAAATCGCCTATGCCCACGCGCTGCGCCAGCACCTGCGCCGGCAAAACGAACCCGCGGAATACCGGCATTTACTGGCCGGGGATGAAATGGAAAGCCTGTTGCAACGGCAAAACATACCCAACATGTTGCTGCAAACACAAGGCATGCGTATCAAGGAAGGCATGCGCGCCGATATACTGGGTCAATTCGACAATATCAGCCTGGAACCTACGCTTTCCGGGTTCAATAATTTTCAGGGCGCCTGCGAACGCATTAAAAATACCCCGCTGCTGCGGCAATACGATTTTTTTACCCGCCTGTTTCTCATCGTCTTTATTCTGCTCCTGCCGTTTTGCCTGATCGGTGATTTTGCCAAACTGGAACTGGCGCCGCTTATGCCCGCCATTTCTATTCTGATCTCCTTTGTGTTTGCCACGATGGGCAAAGTGGGCGAGGTGAATGAAGACCCCTTTGAAAACCGCATTACCGACGTGCCGCTGACGGCTATGTGCAACACCATCGAACGCGACCTGAAAGAAATGCTGGGAGAAACAGATTTGCCGGAAAAAATGACCCCGAAAGACGGTTACCTGTTTTGAAATTTTGTATGATTATCGACTCCGAAGGGAATAAAGTAGGTTTGCACCAAAACTAACAAAGACTATGAACATTGCTATCATTGGCACCGGCAACGTGGGCGGCGCCCTGGCGCAAGGCCTGAACAGGGCCGGACATCGTATCCGCCTCGGCGTACGCGACCTCGAACATTTTAAAGGCAAAGACCTGCTCAAGGTTGCCCCGGAAATCACCGTGCATCCTGTTCGCGAAGCGGTGGAATCTTCAGACGTGATCATTCTGGCCGCGCCCGCACAGGTAGCGGATCAGGTGGCCCGTCAGCTCGGCGACGTAGCGGGGAAGATCATCATCGACACGATGAACGGCGTTTTTATGCGCCCCGAGGGTTTTGCCAATACCACCGACGCCATTCTGGCCAACTGCAACACGCCCGATGTGGTGAAATGTTTCAACTCGACGGGCTTTGAAACCATGTTCGATCCCAGATACGGCGACCTGGCCGCCGATATGTTTGTGGCTGGCGACAGTGTGCGCGGGAAAGCCGTTGCTTCGGGGCTGGCCCGGGACCTGGGCTTCGGGGAAGTGTGGGATTTTGGCGGACTGGACAAAGTGAGTCTGCTGGAGCAATTCGCCCTTAGCTGGATAAACCTCGCCATCCTGCAAAAACACGGACGCGGAATGGCCTTTAAGATACTGCGGCGCTGATCACCAATCTTTCTTTGTTCGCGCCGGCCGGGCTTCCGGTGGCAGGGAACGGTACTGGCGGGCGTTTTTTTGCTCTTCCGTATTGATCGTGGCATCCAGCTGGCGGCGGGCTTCCGCGGCCGTCATTGTACCGGAAGGCAGTTCTTTTTGCCGGGGCTCCTGGGCGCGGTCCACATAGTTGGTCCGTGGCGGCGGGGGTGGCGGCGGCTTTTGAGGCGGCGGTGGCGGCGGTGGGGGCTCCTGTTGTTCGCGGAGTTTGTTTTTGGCGATTTGCAGATTTTTCTTGGTGTCGGGCTGGTTAGGCTGTGCACGCAGGCTTTTTTCGTAAGCCGTGATGGCT
>JAKLJF010000149.1 GCA_023151335.1 Thermoanaerobaculia bacterium
TTTGCCGCCGATAAACACCGTTTGCGAGCCCATCACGATCGAATCGGGCGGGCCGGCACAGGTACACATGTTACCTACCGTGGCTGCCGGCATGCCGCCGATCATAACCGTGGGAACACCTGGGGGCATTACCGGGCCGCCCACATGCGGCGCCCCGCCCGGATTGACCATCGGGCAGGTGTGCATGTCGCCGACTCTTGCTGCTAAAGGCATATTTTAGTGATGAGTGATGAGCGATGAGTGATGAGTGATGAAATGACGAATGACGCAATGACGAAATGCCTAATTTATCCGCACAAACGTTCCTTTTACTACCAGATCGGCGGTTGCCTGAATTTGAGCCTGGCCCTGCGACTCGGCTTTGAAGGTGGCCTGGGCTTTTTGTTCGATATTTATTCCCTGCATTTTTACATCTTTTGCGGCTTTGAGGATCAGGTCTTTGGAAGACTCAATGGCGATGCCGTTTTTGTCCATGATGATCTTATTCCCGTGTTCGTCTTCCATCTGTATCTTATCCGTTTTTTCGTCGATGGTCACTTTTTTTCCTTTGGGTGTTTCGATGACCAGGCTTTTATCATCGTCATTGAACACCATTTTCATATTACTCCGGGTGATCCAGCCTTTTTCGTGGTTTTTGTCGTCGGCCGGGATTGGCGCCGGGTTTTTGCTGCTGTGGAGGCTGCCGAGGATGACGGCCTGGCGGGGGTCGTCGTTGAAGAAGCCGACGATGACTTCGTCGCCGATTTCGGGCCGCCATACGGCGCCGCGCTGGTTCCCGGCGTCCTGGGCCGCCAGGCGGGTCCAGATGCCTTCTCCCTGCGGGTTGACCAGCGGCAGGCGCACCTGGATGCGGAATTCGGTGTCGGCAGGACTGCCTTTGATGCGGGTGACAATGCCGATTTGCAAGCCGTGCACCGCGGGCAGCAGGCTGCTTGCCGGTTGGTCGGTCACGTCGTCGAATTCCTGGGCGAACCAGCGCTGCGGAAGGCCAAACTGGGCGTGCGTGTACCACATCCCTTCGGCGATCTCGTGCGTCACGGCTGTGACAAAAACTTTACCGCTGTGCCGCTGACCGACGCCCTGCAGGCTGATGCAGTCGCCGGGTTTGACGTCGGCCACACCGTCGAATTTGACGCGGCCCCGTTTTTTGGCCAATTCACTTTTGGTCATTTGGGCGGCGGCCCAGGCCTGGGCTTCTTCGCCGGTAAAATTGCCGCCATGCTGGAGCGGAAGCTTGTCGAGTCCCAATACCTGGGAATAATTGGTATTGGGCGCCACGCCGGGCGCGCTCAGGCCCAGGGCGCCTGCCGCGCTGCTCAGCGGGGAAGCCCCCGGAACGGAAGGAGCGGAGAATGAGCCGAACCCGCCACCGCCACCGGGCGTTGATTTTCGGATGGCCTGATCAGACGGATCCCAGGTGGTGGCTTCGGTAGTAGGATATTGGTCGCGGGCGTCCATTTCGGCTTCGAATTCATACAGGCTGGTGCCGTAGGTAATGGGGAATTTCGGGTTTTGGGAAAAATCGGGTTTTTTGACCGTTACCTTGCCGTTATAGGCCAACACCAGCATTCCGTTTGCCTCTGCGCGCGTGACGATGAAATCCCAGTCGGTGGCATAATACTGCACCATTTCCTTGTGTTTGACGGAGCTGGTTTGCACGTCGGCCTGCACTTTGGAGCGCAGGATGTTTTCAATAATTTCGCTGTCTTTTTGGTTAAAATAGTATTTGTTTTTCCGGCCTACGGTGAGTTTTACGGCCTCGTCTTTACATTCGATTTCAATGGTAGGCGTATTATTTTGCGGGATTTTGATCGCATGACGGATGATGATCCCTTTAAAAATGGTCTTATTGGAACCCTGGTAGCCGGCCTGGATTTCAATGGTGTTCCCGGGTGAAAACAAATCGAGGTCGGAACCTGGAAAAGATTGAGAAGCGACGTCGCCGTCGAAGATATGGATAATAGCAGCGGGTATCCTGTTGGCGCAGTGCGTCACTGAAATACTCCTGACCTGTACCGTTTCCGGAATGGGCGTACCGTTCACTTTGATTACAAAGGTGACGAGGTCCGTTTGTTGCGGCAGCGGCGGCAGCACGCGCCACTTCGATATAATGCCTGGAGTCCCGGTAGATGTAATGACAGTTCAGGTCGAGGCGATCGTGTTCCCTGGTCAGGCGGCGGTGTGTTAGATCGGCCGAAGCCAGGTTCATACGCCGGAGCAGGGAGTTGGGCGACATTTGTTCCACGAAACTCAGTTTGACCACCGCGCGCAGGGGAATACCGTTGGGCCGGAAAAGGGTGTACTTGATATCCATCGACGTAACGACGCCTTTAAAAAACTGGGTACCCCAAATGATGACCAGGAGATTCGGTTTGTGCAGCACACCATTGAACAGGATGGTCGTCCGGAGTAGCAGGATATCGGCCAATACTTCGCGGCTTTCCCCGCTTGCACCGGTTCCGTCAATGGTCAGATCAAAGGTGAGGTTGGGAGAGTTGATCATGTGGAAGCCGTGCTCCACACCGTCACTTCCGGGTCTTCGCTTTTCGTAATACTGCGGTTGTACCTGGGTCTGCCAGTTATCGGGATTGTACATCGCCACATAGGGTGGGCCGGCAGGCATCGGCACGGTGTCATCGGTAATCGGCAGTATGGCCAGTTTACCGGCAATGGGAGGTACCAGGTTGAGTAAATCGCCCAGGGCGCCTCCGGCTGAATTGGCTACTTGCGCTATCATGAATCAGCGTTCGTTTTTTCGTTTGAGGATGTCCAGTATTTCTTTAACTGCCTTTTCGACAGGCTCCAACGCGGCCGCGTTGCCTGTGTTGCCAGGGGCGCTGCCATTGCCCTGGGCCGGCGGTTGTGTTTCATTAACCTTGGCTTTTATTACCAGTTCCGATATTTCAATGGGCATAATTCGTTATTTAATAATGGTAAAATATTGGTAAAACAACTCCATGGTTTCTACCAGTATCCGGCTTTCCTGTGCGTTAAAATCGGCCACTGACCATTTCTGCGGCCAGGCATTCACACATTTATAAGATTGGAGCGGTTCATGTTTGTCATTCAATAGCGTGACGATAACGGTAACCGGCTTGATGTCAAAATCGAGAATGGCATCATTGACCCAGCCCAGTATGCCTGAATCCAGAAATACTCCCCGCTTCAGCGTAAGGGGAGAATAAGAAGCGCCTGCCGGAACCATTTGTGTAAACCGGTTTTCGCCACCCGATTTAATCGGTTCTGTCTTTAATTCCCGGGAAAGGCCGGTAACTTCCTGAAAAAACGCATCCTGGGTTTTTAGCCCGGGTATACCCTGAAATTCCACGCGAAAGTGAAAACTGACAGGTGGGTAATACGTCGATATTGCCATGATGGTGGTTGATTGGTTGATTGGTTGATTGGTTGATTGGTTGATTTGAGCGACAAAGCGCAGGGCCCTCAAATCAACCAATCAACCAATCAACCAATCAACAAAATTTACTCATACTTCATCGTCAGCCCTTCGTGGGCCAGTTCGAGGGTTTCGATGGCCACTTCGTTGCCGTCGGCCTTGAGGTCGGTGCTTTGAACCTTTACCGGCCAGGCGTTTTTGACCTGCCAGGTGATGACGGGTTCGTGGTTTTCGTTCAGCAACTTGATCGTCAGGTCGCGGCGCTCGATAGTGTTGAGTTTCACGGTATTCCACCATTCGTAGAACTGGTTGTCACCTTTGAAGGAGCCGCGTTTAAGGGTGATGTTGCTGAATTTTTGCATGCCCGGCATTTTGACCTTGTGGTATTCCGGGCTGGCGCCTTCGCGGTATTCGATCACGTCGGTTTGTACGTCGATGCCGCTGACCTCGGTGAAACCGATGCGGTTGCCGCCCCATTCGACCATGAAGTGAAACTTGGGAAGAGGATATTCTGCCATGATTTTTTTTGCTTAAGAGATGTGGATGGATAGTTTTAGATCAGGTTTTTACGCCGGCTGGCAGTCGGCGTTACTCGGGCAGTTTGTGCATGAAACGCAGGACGATGAATTCGGCCGGGCGTACCACGGCCATGCCGATCTCGACGATCAGGCGGCCATTGAGCACATCGTCGGCAGTCATGGTCTGGCCGAGGCCCACGCGCACGAAGAAAGCCTGTTCGGGTTTGGCGCCCTGGAGCGCGCCGGCGCGCCACTGCAGCGTGAGGAAGTTTTCGATCATGGCCCGCACGCTGATCCAGGTGTTGGCGTCGTTGGGCTCGAACACAAAGCGGTATGTGGCTTTTTTGACCGACTCTTCCACGAAATTGAAGAAACGGCGGACGTTGACGTAGCGCCATTCGTTGCTGTTTCCGTCCAGCGTTCGGGCGCCCCAAACCAGAGTGCCTTTTCCGGTGAAGGAACGAATGGCATTGACCGATTTACCGGCATCGGCGTGTACGTTCAGGTTTTTTTGGGTTTCGTCGTCAATTTTGATATTCGGGCCCGTAACAGCGGCTACACCCACATTGGCCGGCGCCTTCCATACGCCGCGTTCGGCATCGGTTTTGGCATAAATGCCGGCCACCGCGGCACTGGGAGGCAGCTGCATGGGTACGCCGGAAAGCTTGTCGACCAGCGTGTTATACATTTGATTGTCGGTGGTTTTCAGCGCATCGACCGTTTTGGTGTCATATTTGCCGGCTTGTTCCGTGCCCGTGAGCGGAATCCGTTTATGGGTGATGGTTACTTTGTTCTCCAGGTAGCTGAAGTCGATGGTGGTATCCAGGTAGGGATAGTAAGCGGCGCCGTATTTGCCATTTTCGGCGAAGTATTTGCGGAATTCCGCGACGTCTTTACCGATGTCGATTTTGAGCGTGTCGGTGTTCGGTTTGGCGTTTTTTTGCTGCACATCCATGATCACAAAACGATCCTGCAAAAGCGCGGCCTGTTGAAGAGCGAGTTCGTATACGCCGGCACATTTTGAAAAATCGTCGATCAGCACGGCTTCCGGCACCACAATCAGGGTAGGTTCGTCTTCATTGGCAACGGCCTCCACACCTTTTTTCAGTTCAGCGTCCGACGGCGTTTCACCGGTGGTATATTTCCCTACGGAAACAATATAGCACGGGCCGCCGCCATTGGCATAAAAATGCTGGACGGCATAGTTGAGTATATGGCTGGTAATCTTTGTGGTAGCGGTAGGCGCTTCCACAAAGGCATTGATCTCGCGACGGATGAGGCGCTCTTTGCTTTCATCCGTTTCTATTTTTTCAACGAAATCCTTGATCGAGATTTTCAGGCTGTCGTTCTCTTTTTGAGGGCCGCCGAACAGGGCCTCAAATTCGCGGTAGGAGGTGATGCGGGTAGGAACGAGCAGCAAATTGCTACCGCCGGGAGTCGTTGTGTTTTCTGTGTAACCGACGAAAGCCGGAATTCCGGTTTCCACGCCTACCACGGAAGCAGGCAGCAGCGACACCTCGTCGATATACACGCCGGGGGTTTTGAGAGTGCTGAGATTGAGCATGGCGATCGTTTATTTAATTTTAATATGGGTGAACGAATGAAGGGTTTTACACTTTTTCAAAAATGATCTGGTACCGGCGCGGGGGATCGTCCCAGGCGCCGCCCGCGGGTTCGAATATGCGCACAACGCCAAGAACATTGCCCGTCAGACTTTCGGGGCTGAGAAAGATCGTTTCCGAAAAACCCGCGACGTTTTGCCCGAAGGTGTATCCGTTCTCGGGCAGGTCGATCTTCACCGATTTGGCGCCGGGCGGCACCGGAATGGTGTGCGATACCGCTCCGGGAGACAACGGGGTGATTTGCAGCGCGGTGGCGCCCGGTTTCAGATTCACAAAATCGAAGGCAGAAGGGGCTTTGGAGCCGAGCTGCTGCTCATCTACCGTACCCGGCGTCAGCCGGAGTTCGCCGCCCGGGAGGGCGGTCGGGTTTCTGTTGTCGAAATATAAGATACGTGAGCGGCCGGAGTACTCTGGCAGGTTCGGGTTAGGCACCACTACGGGGTCGGAGTCGAGCACGTAGGGTTTTGTTTCATTGAGCAGGGCGGCGTTGTTCAGGCGCAGCAAAAAGGTAAAACCTTCGCCCAGCGCCGGCCAGCCGCGCAATACCGCTGTTCCGTTGGATTCGAATACTTTTTCGCCGTAAACGGCAAAGGAGCCGGTTTGCGCTTTGAAAACCCAACCCAGCCGGAGCAGCCGGGCCGCCGTGGCCCGTGTCGGTTCAAATGTAAAATCCGGCGCCCTGCGGGGAGATTCGCCGGTATCCGGATCCGGGCTGGTGTACCGGGTATGGAAAACCGTGAGGGAGAACAGTGGATCAAATCGCCAGTGCATGATGTTTCATTCGGTTAGGATTCAATTGTTTACATTGCTACTTGCATTGATCTCCTCGACCCTGCCGACCGGTTGCGTCTTGCCATATTGAATTGGCAACAAACGCATTTTATATAAAACGGAAGGCACATATTTGCCGCCGAGAATTCCCCACAGGTGGTTGATCTGTTCGAAGTTCAGGGAAAACAGGTCCATGATGATCTTTTCCACCTTTTCCGGGTAGCCGTCGCCCGGATTGGCGGTGGCCGCTGTAAAAACGTATTTGCCCTGAAGATACTCGATTACTTTATCGATCCAGGAAAGCGCGTTGGGGTAGTTGTCGGCGCAGCTGATGAGGACGTAGAGGTTGACATGCAGGGTGGGATTGCGTTTTTCGATTTGCTCGCCGTTCTGCGGGTCGTTTCGCCGGATATAAAACGGATCGTTTTTCAGCGTTTTTTCCTCCTCGATATTGACCAGCGTGAGCAGCACTTTCCCCTCGTTGCCCGAAGTTATGGCATCGGCGAGATCGAGGCGGGCCACATTATCGAGCACGAACATGGAATCATTGGCATTATTATTCAACTCCCGGTTGAACTCCTTGGCTAAGTACTCTAATGCTTCTTTTATCATTTGGTGCAGCAGTTTGATTGAGCATTTTACGGAAAGTGCCATCAGGCACACAGCACAACCATCGAACAGAGCAATACCTGCCCTGCCGTCACTTTAAAGCGCGTTATTCGACGGAAGATTAAGCCAGATGCAAATGCATTTATTCACCTGTCGAGCAGGCGAATACACTATCGCGGGTAGGGGAAAACAGGGAGTCCGCAGACTGGAAAATACGGGAAAGGATATTTGGCCTCAGTAACGTGGGATTTCAACAAAAAAACAAACTATGTAACGTAGAGTACGGGGGGGATTGCTTGGTTCGTCAGATCGTAAAAGGCTGGTGTGGTAAAGCGATTAATATCAGTGGGCAGCAAAACTAACCCTGTTATCAGTTAACGCCAAATTTTTTCTCCAATTATTTTTGGGTTAAACAAAAAAAACACGGCGTCTTAACAATAAAGGTACAAAAATTGCAGCAAGCGTTTTTTTTCATCCTTTTTCCAGGCCCCTCCGCCCGCTCCAAATCGCCTATCTTTGCCCCCGCTTTTTCAAAAGCCATCCGCCATGACAAAAAAACGCATCCTCATCACCGGCGCCGCCGGTTTCATCGGCTCGCACCTGAGCGACCGTTTTCTCGCCGAAGGCTACCAGGTGATCGGCATGGACAACCTGCTAACCGGCAGCCTCGACAATATCGAGCACCTGTTCCGGGAAAAAGACTTCGAATATTATCACCACGATGTCACCAAGTTCATTCACGTGCCGGGCAAACTGGACTATATCCTGCACTTCGCCTCGCCCGCCAGCCCCATCGATTACCTGCAAATGCCCATCCAGACGCTGAAAGTGGGCGCCCTGGGCACGCACAACTGCCTGGGCCTGGCCAAGGAAAAAGGCGCGCGTATTCTCGTGGCCTCCACCTCCGAGGTGTACGGCGACCCGCTGGTGCACCCCCAAACCGAGGAATACTGGGGCAATGTGAACCCCGTGGGGCCCCGCGGCGTGTACGACGAGGCCAAACGTTTCATGGAAGCCATTACCATGGCCTACCACAATTACCACGGCGTGGACACCCGCATTATCCGCATCTTCAATACCTACGGCCCGCGTATGCGGGTAAACGACGGACGCGTGTTGCCGGCTTTTTTCAGCCAGGCTATCCGCGGCGAAGGCCTGACCGTTTTCGGCGACGGCTCGCAGACGCGATCCTTCTGTTATGTGGACGATCTCGTGGAGGGCATCTACCGCCTCCTGCTTAGCGATTACCACCTGCCGGTCAACATGGGCAACCCCCAGGAGATCACCGTGCTGCAATTTGCCCATGAGATACTCGACCTGGTAAAAAACCCGAAAGCCTTCATCGACTACCGCCCCCTGCCGGTGGACGACCCCAAACAACGCCAGCCCGACATCACCAAGGCCCGCACCCTGCTCGGCTGGGAGCCGAAGTACAACCGGGAGGAGGGGTTGAAGTTAACCTATGAATATTTCAAGCGGGTGGTGAAATGACGAACAATGACGCAATGACTAAAATGACTATTCTCATCACCGGCGGCGCCGGATTCATCGGCTCGCACGTAGTGCGGCTGTTCGTACAAAAATACCCCCAATACCGCATCGTCAACCTCGATGCCCTGACTTATGCCGGCAGCCTGGCCAACCTGCGCAACGTGGAAAACGCGCCTAATTATGTTTTCGAAAAAGCCGACATCCGCGACCAGGTGCGTATCAGTGAACTATTCGCACAATACCGCTTCGACGGCATCATCCACCTGGCCGCTGAAAGCCATGTGGACCGCTCTATCGATAATCCGCTGGCTTTTGTGGAAACCAATGTGCTGGGCACTGTGAACCTGCTCAACGCTGCCCGGCAAGCCTGGAAGGACGACTATGCCGGCAAACGTTTTTACCATATTTCCACCGACGAGGTGTACGGCTCGCTCGGCGACGAAGGTTTTTTCACCGAAGAAACGCCCTACGACCCGCGCTCGCCCTACTCGGCCTCCAAGGCCAGCAGCGATCACTTTGTGCGTGCCTGGTACCACACCTACGGCCTGCCGGCAGTCATCTCCAACTGTAGCAACAACTACGGCCCGAACCAGTACCCGGAAAAGATGATTCCCGTGATGATCAACTGCATCCGGGAAAACAAACCGCTGCCCGTTTACGGCGACGGAAAAAACGTGCGCGACTGGCTCTGGGTGAAAGACCATGCCGCCGCCATCGACCTGATCTTCCACCAGGGCAAATCCGGGGAAACCTATAATATCGGCGGCAACAATGAGTGGCAAAACATCGAGCTGGTAAAAAAACTGTGCGACATCATGGATGATCTGCTCGGCCGCCCGCCCGGCGCCTCCCGCCAGCTGATCAGCTTCGTGAAAGACCGCCCGGGCCACGACCGCCGCTACGCCATCGACGCCTCCAAGATCCGCCGCGAACTGGGCTGGGAACCGAGTATCAAATTCGAGGAAGGATTCCGGGAAACGGCGAAGTGGTATCTGGACAATGAGGCATGGATACGGGAAGTGATT